>NZ_JBICUT010000001.1:734250-853118 GCF_043198445.1 Spirillospora sp. NPDC048823
CAATCTCCTTGGTTATTTCATTAAATAACTTTGTTTCAACACCCCCCCCCCGGGCCCACTTCCTTGGGGGGGGGGGGGGGGGGCGGCGCCCGGGGGGGGGCGGGTGGGGGGGCCGCGCCCGGCCCTCTCCCCACCGTCCGCAAGGAGCACCTGCTATGAGCAAGAGCCAGACCAGAGTCGTCGTGACGGGTCTCGGTGCAACGACCCCACTCGGCGGAGACGTACCGTCGACCTGGTCCGCCCTGCTCGCCGGCGAGTCCGGGGTCCGCACACTGGACTGGGAGGGCGTCGAGGACCTGCCCGTCCGGTTCGCCGCGACGCTGAAGGTCGACCCGTCCGAGGTCATGCCCAAGCAGGCGCTGCGCCGGCTCGACCGCAACCAGTCGATCGCGCTGATCGCCGCCCGCGAGGCGTGGACCGACGCGGGGTTCGCCCCGCCCACCTCCCGCAAGACCAAGAAGCCGGAGGAGCAGTCCGGCGTCGAGGGCGGCTTCGCCGTGGACGGTGAGCGTCTCGGCGTCGTGTTCTCCAGCGGCATCGGTGGCCTGCACACCGCGCTCAACAGCTACGACGTCTACCGGGAGAAGGGCTGGTCGCGGGTCTCGCCCTTCACCGTCCCGATGCTGATGCCGAACGGCGCGTCCGGGCACGTCGGCATCGAGTTCGGCGCGATGGCCGGCTCGCACGCCCTGGTCAGCGCCTGCGCGTCCAGCGGCGAGGCGGTCGGCTACGCGATCGACATGATCCGCGCGGGCCGCGCCGACGTGGTGATCTGCGGCGGCACCGAGTCCTGCATCCACCCGCTGCAGATGGCCTCGTTCGGCGCAATGCGGGCGATGTCCACCCGCAACGAAGAGCCTGAGCGCGCGTCCCGTCCCTACGACAAGAACCGCGACGGGTTCGTGCTCGGCGAGGGCGCCGCCGTGCTGATCCTGGAGTCGGAGGAGCACGCCCGCGCCCGCGGCGCGCAGATCAACGGCTTCGCGGCCGGCTGCGGCTACTCCGGCGACGCCTACGACATCGTGCTGCCCGACCCGAGCGGTTCCGGGCAGGCCAAGGCGATGCAGCGCGCCCTCAAGGACGCCGGCCTGGACGCCGCCGACATCGTGCACATCAACGCGCACGCCACCTCGACCCCCGCCGGCGACGTCGCGGAGCTCGCCTCCATCAAGGCGGGGCTCGGCGAGGAGGCCGCCTCCCAGGTCGCCGTCACCGCCACCAAGTCGATGACCGGGCATCTGCTCGGCGGCGCCGGCGCGCTGGAGTCGCTGTTCACGGTCCTCGCGCTGAAGGAGGGGCTCATCCCGTTCGTCGCCAACCTGGAGGACGTCGACGACGGCGTCGACCTGGACATCGTGCGCGACGAGCCCCGCAAGATCCCGGGCGGCCCCGCCGCGGCGCTCAACAACTCGTTCGGTTTCGGCGGCCACAACGTCTCCGTCGCCTTCGAACGCTGTGTCTGATTGCAGTTCCCTTGGCGTCAGGCGCTAGAGCGCCTTCCTTCGGCGGGAACCGCGGTGCGATCGCTGCATCGCTCCGGCTCGCCTAGAGGCTCGCTGCGCGATCAGGTTTCTCGCTTCGCTCGAAACCTGCCTTCGGACGCGTTCGCGACTGCTCAGGTTGTCGCGGGGTTGCGGTGTGGGCTGAGGCGCATGGGAGAGACGGCGATCGCACCGCATTGCCCGCCGACGTAGGGCCGCGGCGCCCTTGGCGTCAAGCGCTGCAGCGCTTGACGCCAAGGGCACTGCGAACTAAACCGCCGCGTGAAGCCAGCGGACGGGTGCGCCGTCCCCGGCCCGGCGGAAGGGCTCCAGTTCGTTGTCCCACGGCGTGCCGAGCAGACGCTCCAGCTCGTTCTCCAGTGTGATCTTGCCGACGGCGGCGTTGGCCATGACGGAGCGGAGCCGGTCCTCGGGGATCATGATGTCGCCGCTGGCCCCGATGGTGCCGGTGAACACCCCCAGGGACGGGGTGAAGCTGAAGCGGACGCCGTCGCTGCCGGGGGTGGGGTCCTCGGTGGCCTCGAAGCGCACCAGCTTCCAATTTCGCAGCGCCGAGGTGATGCCCGCGGCGGTGCCGGGGCTGCCCTCCCAATGCAGCTCGGCGCGCAGCGTTCCCGGCGCGGCCGCCTGATCCGCCCATTCAAGGGAAACGGGCACACCGAGAACACCTGCGGCGGCCCACTCGATGTGAGGGCTCAGCGCAGGCGGCGCGGAGTGGACGTAGAAGACGCCACGTGCGGTCACCGGACCTCCTGGATCTGTACCGAGGCTCGTCTTCCCCTACGGCCTCGTACGTCCCAAGTCGGCGTCCGCGTCCCTCATTGTGCATCATCGGCACGTGTCGCACCACCGTGAGTTCGGCGTTTGTTGAACGCTTGACCGCAGGATGCGCAACATTCACGGGCGCTGACCGACAAGGTTAACCGGTGGCAGGCCCCCGCGAGGCAGAAGCGCACAACGCGGTGAGGCCGCGTCCGGCCGCCGATCCCCGTCCACCTCCATCACCCAACGTGTGTGTTCCGGCACTATGGGTGCACACACCGAAGGCGAGAGCGAGGGCCGATGTT
Source organism: Spirillospora sp. NPDC048823 (assembly GCF_043198445.1). Classification (NCBI taxonomy): domain Bacteria; kingdom Bacillati; phylum Actinomycetota; class Actinomycetes; order Streptosporangiales; family Thermomonosporaceae; genus Spirillospora; species Spirillospora sp. NPDC048823. The sequence goes on from NZ_JBICUT010000001.1 coordinate 736,820, forward strand.
CGATCAGCAGGCGCGGCTGGAGCGGGTGCTGGCGCGGCATCCCGACGCGGTGGTGGTGGAGCCGGTACCGGGACGTCCGGCGCTGATCCGCCGGAACGAGATCCTGGTCGCCGGACGTGACGCCGGCGCCGCCGAGACCCTGGTGCGGCGCTGGTGCGACTCGCGTCACGACGAGCGCGCCGTCACGCGGCTGCGGCTGCGCCCGGCGGCGAAGGTCGACGTGTGCGAACTCTCCGCCCGGTTGAGCGCGGACGCGCTCGGCTCGGACGGGCCGGCGGCTGGCGGGCGGCGGCGCCGGCTGAGCGTGTCGCCGAACCATCTCGTCCACGGGCAGCCGATGTGGTGGAGCGGGCCCGCGGACCTGCCGCGCCCCGCCTCGCCGGTGCCCGCGCCGGAGGCCGCCACGGCGCGCCGGAACGTGACCGTCGCGATCCTGGACACCGGCCTGTCGCCGCATCCGTGGTACGAGGACGCCGAGTGGTACCGGGAGCAGCGCGACGAGGTCCGGGAGGTCCTGGACGCCGACCTGGACTTCGACCTGGACGCGCAGGCCGGGCACGGCACGTTCGTCGCGGGCGTGGTGCTGAGGCACGCGCCCACCGCCCGGCTGCGGGCCCGGCGCGTCATCGGCGGCGACGGGGTCGGCGACGAACTGGACGTGATCCGGGCGCTGGAGTGGCTGGCGGAGTGGGGGCGGGCCGACGTCGTGAACATCTCGCTCGGGTGCCATACCTTCGACGACCGGCCCTCGCCGGTGCTGGCGCGCGCGATCGCCGCGCTCGGCCGCCGGACGGTCGTCGTGGCGTGCGCGGGGAACGCGGCCGGGGACCGTCCGTTCTGGCCCGCCGCGATGAAGCCGGTGATCGGTGTCGCGGCGCTGGACGGCGGTGACCGGGCCTGGTTCTCCAACCACGGCTGGTGGGTGGACGCCTGCGCGGAGGGCGTGGACGTGGCCAGCGCGTTCGTGCGGTTCGACGGGACGCGTCCGCCCGTGGGCGGCGTCGACCCCGACCGCTTCGACGGCTTCGCGACGTGGAGCGGGACGTCGTTCGCGGCGCCGGTGGTGGCGGGCCGGATCGCGGGGCTCGCGGCGGCGGAGGGCCTCGACGCGGTCGACGCGGCGGACCGCGTCCTCGACCCGGTGGCGCACCCCGCCCTCCCGGGCCTCGGCGTCGTCGTCGACTCCGGGAACGACGCGACCGCAAAGCGTTAATTTCCAACACAGAGTCACCTGTACATGCCATAGGGTTAACCTTCGCGGGGGGCCTCGGGAGGAGACTTCGGTGGTCCATTGGGACGATGGCACGGATGAGCTGGTGGTCCGGGCACGCGACGGCGACGGTGCCGCGTGGGCCCGCCTGGTCGAGCGGCACAGCGGGCTGCTGTGGTCGATCGCGCGCTCGCACGGGCTGAACGACGCCGATTCCGGTGACGTGGTGCAGACGACGTGGCTGCGGCTGGTGGAGCGGATCGACGGGCTGCGCGATCCGTCCGCGACGGGTTGCTGGCTGGCGACGACCGCGCGGAACGAGAGCCTGCGCCTGGTGCGCCGGCGGGGACGCGACCTGCCGGTCGTGCCTGCGCCGCGGGCACCGGAGCCGCCGGCGCCGGAGCCGGGCCCCGACCGGATCGTGCTGGGCCGCGAGCGCCTGGGCCGGGTCGGTGCGGCCCTGGAGTCGCTTCCGCGGCGCTGCCGGACGCTGCTGCGGCTGTTCGCGCTCGCGTCGAGCCACGCCGAGCTGGCCGCCGCGCTCGGGATTCCCGTCGGCAGCGTCGCCCCGACCAGGGCGCGGTGCCTGAACGCGCTGCGGAGGCTCGTCCGGTGAACGACGATGAGCTGATGGCGGGCGTCCGCCACGCGTTCGAGGTCATGGATCCCGTGCCGGAGAGCGTCCTGGCCGCCGCGCGCGCGTCGATCGCGTGGCGGACGCCGTCCGCGACGCTGGCGGAGCCGGCGCAGGACCGGGCCGCGCGGACCGCGGCCGGGGTCCGCGGCGGGACGGGCAGGGTGCTGACCTTCACGTGCCCCGGGTCGACGGTGGAGATCGAGGTGTCGGAGAACGGCCGGGACCGCGAGATCAACGGGCGGCTCGTTCCGTCGTCGTCCGGCCTCGTCCAGGTGCGGCACCGGGACCTGCCGCCGGACGGGATCAGCACGCGCGCCGAGTCCGCCGGGCTGTTCTGCGTGCCGCGCGTGCCGGCGGGCCTGGTGAGCCTCGTGTTCCGGCTGGACGACGGCACGACGATCGTCACGAGCTGGATCCGCCTGTGACGGGGGCGGGTGAGCGCGAACTCCTCCTGCTGGCGGCGATGGACCCGGAGACCGCCTTCGCGCGGGCGATGGCCCTGCTCGACCGGGGCGGCGGGGTGCTCGCGCTGCGCATCGCCGGCCTGGCCGCCAAGGAGCTGGGGCGGCTGGACGAGGGCCTCGCCTTCCTTCACCGTGCCCTGGAGGCGGCCGGCGGCGCCGACGACGCGTACTCGGCGGCGCAGGTGCGGATGAATCTCGTCGGCCTGCTCACGGCACGCGGTGACGTCTCTGAAGCCCTCGTTCACGCGCATGGGGCGGAGATCGTCCTGCAGGGCCCGGACGCAGACCGTCTGGCCGCCAACAAGGCGTGCGCTCTGGCGAGGGCAGGGCGGCTGGACGAGGCACGCGAAGTCGCCACCCGAGCCCTGCCCCGCCTAAGGGAGGGACACGATCCGGCCGTGCTCAACGGCCTGCTCACCAACCTTGGGCTCGCACTGGCGTTCCGTGGCGATTTCGACGGCGCGGAGACGGCTCTGGCGGAGGCGGTCGCCGTCGGTGAGGCCGCCGGGCTGCGTCACCAGGCGGCGATGTCCAAGGGCAATCTCGCTTTCGTGGTGTCGCGGCGTGGGGACGTCCCGCGCGCGCTCGGGCTCTTCGCCGAGGCCGAACCCCACTTGACCGGTGAACGCTTGGCGCAATGCCGGTTCGATCAGGCGGAGACCCTCATCATGGCGGGACTGCCAGGCGAGGCGCGTCCCGTCCTCGTGGCGGCCCTGGACGCCGCCACGGTGAACGGCTACGGGTGCGACATCGCGGACGGGTTCCTCCTTCTCGCCCACGCCGAACTGGCCGACGGGAGTCCCGAGCGGTGCACGGACGCGGCCGAACGAGCGCGCGCCATGTTCGCCGAACAGGAACGGACGGGGTGGATGCTGCTGGCCGAGCACGTGTTGCTCAGGGCACGGTGGGCGTCCGGTGAACGCTCGGCCGTCCTGCTCCGTTCGGCGGAGGCCACGGCCGCGCGGCTGGAAGGCGGCGGATGGTCCGATGCCGCCGACGAGGCCCGTATCGTCGCCGCGCGCGTGGCGCTGGCGCTGGGCAGACCCGCCGGGCACCTGCTGTCACCGGTCGGGCGATCGCGCGGCTCCGCGTCCGCCCAGATCGCCGCCTGGCACGCCGTCGCCCTCGAACGCGCCGCACGCGCCGACCATGGGGGCGCGGTAGAGGCGGTCAGGGCCGGGCTCCAGGTGACCGAAGACCACGCGGAGGCGCTCGGTGCGCTGGACCTGCGGGCCCGCGCGATGGGATTCGCCACCGAACTGTCCGAACTCGGCCTCGGCCTGGCGTGCTCGGCGCCGGAACTGCTCGCCGTCGAGGAACGGCGGCGGGCGATCGCGCGCCCGGCCCGGGTCCGCCCTCCCCGGGACCCCGAGCGGGCCGCGGCGCTGACCGCGCTGCGCGCCCTCAGCGTCGAGCACACCGCGGGCATGGCCCGGGGAGACGTCCCGCCGGTCCCGCCGGACGACGTGGCGGACCTGGAGGCGGTGGTGCGCGCACGGACGCGGCGCCGCCCGTCGGGTGCGTCCCCGCCGCACTCCCCCGGCATCGGCGAGATCGCCGCCGCGCTCGGCGACCGCGCCCTCGTCGAGATGATCTCGATCGGTTCCGAACTGCACGCGGTGACCGTCGCCGGCGGCCAGGTCAGCCGCCATCACCTCGGGACGTGCGCCGACGCCGTCCGGGAGACCGGCCTGATCCGCTTCGCCGTCCGCCGCCTCGCCGCCGGCGACTCCCCGGAGGAGCTCTCCGCCCTCACCAGCGCCGCCGCGCGGCTCGACCGGCAACTGCTCGGCCCGCCGGGACACGACATCGGCGACCGGGAACTCGTCATCGCCCCGACCGGCGCGCTGCACAGCCTCCCCTGGGCCGTGCTCCCGTCGCTGGCCGGACGCCCCTTCACGGTCGTCCCGTCCGCCGGCGCCTGGCTCCGCGCCTGCGAACCCGGCCGCGGGGACGGGCACGTCGTCCTCGCCGCAGGCCCCGACCTCCACCACGCCGAACATGAGGTCGCCGCCCTGCGACGCATCCACCCGCGAGCGATCGTCCTGGACGGCTCGGACGCCCGCGCGGAACCGGTCCGGGACGCCCTCGACGGCGCCCTCATCGCCCACTTAGCCGCCCACGGTGAGTTCCGTGAGGGCAACCCCCTGTTCTCACGGCTGCGTCTCGCCGACGGGCCGCTGATCGTCCACGACCTGGACGAGCTGACCGCCCCGCCGGGCATGCTCGTCCTGTCGGCGTGCGACATCGGCCGCGCCGGCGAAGGCGACGCCGTGCTCGGCATGGCGGGCGCCCTCCTCGCCCTGGGCACCGCCACGGTCATCGCCAGCGTCGCACCGGTCCGCGACGCGGCGACCCCGGAGTTCATGTCCGCCTTCCACACCGCCGTGGCCGCCGGCCACGCCCCGGCGCACGCCCTCGCGGCGATCCCGCGCCCCCCGGGAGTGGCCGGGTTCCTGTGCCTGGGCGCCGGCTGACGACCGCGAGGCCGCCACCGGCGGCGGCCGCCCGAGCAGCCGTCGCCGGTGGCGACCCGGTCAGCCGTCGCCGGTGGCGACCGGGTTGGACGGATCCGTCACCCAGTCGGACCAGGAGCCCACGTAGAGGGCGGCGGGGATGCCGGCGAGGTTGAGCGCGAGGATCTCATGCGCGGCCGTCACCCCGGAGCCGCAGTACGCGCCGACGTCGAGGGCGTCCGTGGCGCCGAGCTCGGCGAAGCGCTCGCGCAGCAGGTCGGGCGGCAGGAACCGGCCGTCCACGCCGACGTTTCCGGACGTGGGGGCGTTGCGGGCGCCCGGGATGTGCCCGGCGACGGGGTCGACCGGCTCCTGTTCGCCGCGGTACCGCTCGGCGGCGCGGGCGTCGAGGAGAACCCCGGCCGTGGCCAGTTCGGCGGCGCCCTCGGCGTCCAGGACGGGCAGCCGGCCCGGGTCGGCGATGAAGTCGCCCGGCTTCACGTCGGGTTCGACCGTGCTCACCGGCCGGCCCGCCTCCGTCCAGGCGTGGTAACCGCCGTCCAGGACCCGGACCCGCTCATGGCCGAAGTACCGCAGGGACCACCACACCCGCGCGGCGGCCATGGAGTCAGCGTCGTCATAGACCACGACGCGGCTGTCCTCCGAGACGCCGGCGCGGCGCATGGCCGACTCGAAGGCGACGGGTTCGGGGAGGGGATGGCGGCCACCGGGCCCCGGCGGCCCGGCCACGTCGCGGTCGAGGTCGACGAAGACGGCGCCGGGCAGGTGCCCCTTGCGATAGGACTCGATCCCCGGGGGCCCCGCCAGATGCCATCGGACGTCCAGCAGGACCACGGGCGTCTGCCGCCGGAGCAGCCGGTCCAACGCGGGCACTTCGATGAGAGGGTGCACATCGCCAGTTTGACCGTCGGCACCCGGATTAGGGAGGGGCGAATCCGGGTTCATCTCACATCTCCCCTGGCTCGTGCCATATCGCAGGATGTCAGGACCGGGTCGTGCTCAGCAGCGGCACGAGCTGCTCCGCGGGGACGAGCGAGCCGTGCATGCCGACCATCCGGTTCAGCCACGGTTCCCGCTCGGACGCCACGATCGCCAGATCGGCGTGCGGGACCGCGACCACGTCGCCGATGCGTTCCAGCATCCCCGGGCCGAGCGGGCCGAACCAGCCGCCCTCCACGGCCGCCTCGCGCGGGAGCACCCATGCCCGGTCGCCGAGCAGGGCCGTCCATGCGGCGAGCACGTCCCCGTGGGCGCCCGGCTCGCTGTAGACGTACCGGGCGCGTGCGTCCCCGCCCAGAAGGGCCACGCCCTCGTGCAACTCGGGAACGGTATCGACGTCGACGCGTTCGGTGGGGTCGACCATGCCGTGGTCGGCCGTCACGTAAAGCGCCGACCCGGGAGGCAGGACGGCCGCGATCTGCTGGACGAGGACGTCCACGAACCGGAGTTGATGCCGCCAGTCGTGGGAGGCGACACCGAAACGGTGGCCTGTCGCGTCCAGGTCGGCGTGGTAGGCGGTGACATACGAGCGGTCGCCGCGGCGCAGCGCCAGCTCGATCCGCCCGACGAGCTGGCCGAGGCTCTCGGCGCTCAGATAACGGGCGCCTCGGGTGGTGGCACGGCTCAGACCGGACCCGCGGTACTGCCGCAGCGAGACGTACCCGGTCTCGACGCCGTCCGCCGCCGCCCGCTCGTACACGGTCGGGACGGGCTGGAACGTCTCCGGATCGGCGTCGTCGTCCTTCCACAGCAGGCAGTTGAGCAGCCTGCCGGTGGCCGGGACCGCCATCTGCAGACCGAGCAGCCCGTGCGCGCCCGGCGGGGCGCCCGTCCCCAGGGAAGCCAGGCTGGTGACCGTCGTCGCCGGGAACCCGGCCGTGATCGGGCCGCCTTCCATCGCGTTCAGGAACGGGGCCTCGTCCGGATGGGCCTTGAGCTGCTCCCAGCCGAGGCCGTCGACCAGCAGGACGCACGCGCGCGGCAGCGCGGGCAGATCCAGGACGTTCGCCGCGTCCGGGACACCGAGCGATGCCAGCACCGACAACGGGAGATCGGCGAGCGCGCCCGCCCCGTACCGGGGAACGGGCGGCTCCATGCTCGGAGCCGTCACCCGGTCACCGGGCCGGCGTCTCGGACACCGCCGCCGACAGCTCCTCGGCGAACGCCAGCACATGGCCGACGGCGTCGGCGCCGTCGGCGGCCTCGCTGACCCGCAGCGAGAGGTCGTCGGACGTGACGCTGCCCGTGTAGCCGTGGTCGGCCTCGCAGTTCTCGTCGCCGCACGTCGCGGGTTCGAGATCGATGTGGGCGATGGCGCCCCAGCCGATGGTGAGCACGACCTCCGTCGGCGGCACGCCCGGCACGTACGACGCCGGGTCCGGGACGACGCGTGTCACCGCGACCGACTGGACGCGTTCCAGCTTGACTGCCTCGGTGGTCGTGGACGCGTGCGGACGGGCCATGCCCTCACCCGGCGGGTGCTCGTCGGTGTGGCACACCAGCAGCCGGCTCGCCGACAGGACGAGCACGGTCACATGGCGCCGCACCTCCATCGCCGGGTCGAACGTCGCCTCATGGTGGACCACATAGGCGACGACGGGCTCGTTTCCAACGGCCGACTCGACCGCGTCCGCGACCAGGGCCGGGTAGTAACCGCTGCGGTCGATCGCCGTGCGCAGACCGCTCACCGTCGCTCGGGTTTCCCTCATGGCCCCATCCTGCCCTGTTCAGGGCCGGACGTGCACATGACGGTCCCGGCGCACGGTCATTCAGCCGGCCGCGGCCACGGAACCGGCCGCCGGGCACGGAACCGGCCGCGGGGTACGGGACCGGCATGCGGGTACGGGACGAGCATGGACGAGAAGCCGCTTCCGACTCCGCAGCCGGTCCCGCCGCCCACCCCGGATCCGGCGCCCGCCCCCGAACCGCTGGTGCCGCCCACCGAGCCGCCGCCCGGACCGTCCCCGAAACCCGCGCCGCAGCCGCCGGGGCCCGTCCCGCCGGGGCCGTCGCCCGAACCCGTCCCGCCGGGCCCGCCGCCGGAGCCCACACCGCCGGGCCCCGCGCCCGAGCCGAGCCCTCCCGCACCCGACCCCGACCCGGTCCCGCCGGGCCCGGAGCCCGATCCCATCCCGCCGACGCCGGGGCCCGGCCCGCCGAACCCGCCGGGCCCGCCCACCTGACGGACGTCAGGACAGCCGGCGCGGCCCCAGTTCGGGACGCGGCCCCAGCGGACGCTCCAAGGTCAGTGCCACCCGGCGCACCGTGACACCGGAGGCGTCCGCGACGACCGGGTCGAGTTCCAGGCGCGCCACCTCGGGAAGGTCGTAGCCGAGGCGGGACGCGCGCAGCAGCAGTCCCTCCAGGGCCTTCAGGTTCACCCGCTCCGCGCCGCGGTGGCCGAGCAGCAGCGGAGCCGTCCGGATGGCGCGGATCATCTCCGCCGCTTCCACGTCCGCGAGGGGCGACAGCCGGTAGGCGCGGTCGTCCAGCAGGGCGGCGGTCTCGTCGGCGATGCCGAACGACACCAGCGCGCCGAACGAATGGTCCTCCCTGATCACGATGCAGGTCGGCACCCCGTCGGCGTCCCCGCCCCCGGCGATCTCGATGCCGTAGCAGGACAGCAGCTCAGCCGCCTGTTTCGGCGTGGCCTCCACCGGGCCGCCGGAGCCACCGGGGCCGCCTGCGCCCTCCTCGCCGTCGTCGCCGGCGTCGTCGCCGGCGTTGAGCCACTCCGCGACCAGCTCCCGCGCGCGGTCGCGGTCCACACCGTCCAGCTCCGCGGTGTGCCCGGCGGGGCGCTGCCGCCACTGCGCGTACCGGATGACGTACGCCAGCGCCCTGACGGCGTCCTCCGGTGAGGTGTAGGACGGCACCGAGCCCTCCGCGGCCATCCCGTCCGGCCCGGTGACGCGCAGGTCGGCGGGCATGCCCTCGGTGCCCAGATAGGTCGCCACGATCGGCTTCGCGCTCCCGGCGGCCAGCCGGAGGATCTTCTCGGGGACGCGCACGTCGTAGCCCCCGATCGTCGGGGGCGTGAACAGCGCCACCACCGCGTCGACGGTGTCGTCCGCCAGCGCCGAGGCGAGCGCCGCCTCGTAGTCGTCGGCGTCCGCGCGCGGCCCGAGGTCGATGCGGGGCCTGACGTCCAGCCCGAGCGCCACCGCCTCGTCCTGCGCCAGCAGCCCCAGCGAGTTGGAGTTGTCGATGATCGCGACGCGGTCGCCGGCCGGGAGCGGCTGGTAGGCCAGTACCTGCGCCACGTCGAACAGCTCCGACAGGTCCTCCACCCGGATCACGCCGGCCTGCTCGAACAGCGCACTGACCGCGTGGTCGGGCAGGGTCAGCGCGCGTGCCGCATGCCCGATCGGGACGCCCTGCGTGCTGCGGCCGCTCTTGACGGCCACGATCGGCTTGCGGCGGCCGAGCCTGCGCGCGAGCCGCGCGAACTTGCGGGGGTTGCCCAGTGACTCCAGGTACAGCAGGACGGCCTTGGTCGCCGGGTCCTCCTCCCAGTACTGCAGGAGGTCGTTGCCCGACACGTCCGCCCGGTTCCCGGCGGAGACGAACGTGGACAGGCCGAGGCCGCGCTCGGCCGTCCGCTGCAGGATCGCGATGCCGAGCGCACCGGACTGGGAGAAGAAGCCCACCGGCCCCCGTCCCGGCATCGTCGGCGCCAGCGTCGCGTTCAGCCGGACGTCCGTGTCCGTGTTGGCTATGCCGAGGCAGTTGGGCCCGACGACGCGCATCCCGTAGGCGCGCGCGAGCCGCACCAGTTCCTCCTGCCGGGCACGTCCTTCATCGCCGATCTCACCGAAACCCGACGACACGACGATCAGACCCCGGACGCCCTTGCTCGCGCACTGCTCCACGACCTCGTGGACGGCGTCCGCCCGCACCGCGACGACCGCGAGATCGACATCGTCGGGAATCTCCAGGACGGACGCGTACGCCCGCACCCCCGCCACGGCCACCGCCGTCGGATGCACCGGGTACACCGGCCCGCTGAAGTCCCCGGCCAGCAGGTTGCGCAGCACGGTCTGCCCGACGCTGTGCTCGGCCCGGCTCGCCCCGATCACCGCCACCGAACGCGGGAACAGCAGCCGCTGGATCGACCGCGACTCCGCCCGGTGCTCGCGGGCCGTCATGACCTCCATCGACGTGTCGGTCGGCTCCAGGTCCAGGACGAGCTCGATCACGCCCTCCTCGAACCGCTGCTCCGCCCGGTACCCCGCCTCGCGGAACACCCGGGTCATCCGCCGGTTGTCGGGCAGGACGCTCGCCACGAACCGGCGCACGCCCCGCTCCCGCGCCGCCGCCGCGATGTGCTCCAGCAGCACCGGCCCGAGACCGCGCCCCTGATGCGCGTCCTCCACGAGGAACGCGACCTCCGCCGTCTCCTGCCGGTCGCTCAGCAGGTCGTAGCGGACGACCGCCACCATCACCTCCCCGATCGTGGCGATCAGCGCGACCCGCCGGTCGTGATCGACGGTCGTGAAGTGCGCGACATCACGGTCCGACAGGTGCGGGCGCGGCGAGAAGAACCGGTAGTAGATCGACTCCGGGGACAGCCGCGCATGGAACTCGCGCAGCAACCCGCCGTCACCGGGCCGTATAGGACGCAGATGGGCCGTCCCGCCGTCGCTGAGGACGACGTCGGCCTCCCACTGATCCGGGTAACGCTCGGTCACGTACCCGAGGGTAAGGCACGGACCCGCGGGCGCCCGCGCCAGGAAAAATTCTGCTTCCCCACTTTCGCTGCGCGTTCGAGACCTATTCGGGGCTCAAGAGCTGTTACGGTCGTCCACACGCCCTGAATTGCCGCTCGCGCGGGCCGTGTTGATCGAGGTGATGACTCCATGACGCGCGTGGTCGTGGTCGGCGATCTAATGACAGACACCGTGGCGCGTGCCGCCTACCCCTTGGCCAAGGGGAGCGACACGCCGGCCGCCGTGTCGATCCACGGAGGCGGCTCCGGCGCCAACGTGGCCGCCTGGCTCGCCGTGGAGGGGATCGACGTCGCCTTCGTCGGCCGCCGCGGCTCCGATATCGCGGGCCGGAACCGAGACATGGAACTCATGGGGTACGGCGTCGACGCCCGCCTCGTGATGGACGGCGACCGTCCCACCGGCACCTGTGTGGTGATGGTCACCCACAAAGGCGACCGGACGATGCTGTCCGACCCGGGCGCCAACGCGGCGCTCCTCCCCGAGGACATCGAGCGCTGCAGGGACCTGTTCTCCCAGGGCACCCACCTGCACCTGTCCGGCTACGCCCTGATCAACGAGGGCTCCCGGAAGGCCGCCATCCACGCTCTGGAGCTCGCCCGCAAGGCGCAGATGTCGGTCTCGGTGGACGGCGGCTCGTCCTCCCCCCTCAAGCGGATGGGCGCCGAGCCCTTCCTCGAATGGACGCAGGGCGCCCGCCTCCTCGTCGTCAACGCCAAAGAGGCCGAGATCCTCACCGGCCGCGACACGCCCGAGCAGGCCGCCAAGGTCCTCACCGCCTGGTACCCGCAGGTCGTCATCAAGACCGGCGCCGACGGCGCCCTCTGGTACACCAACGGCCGCCCCGAACCCATCACCGTGGCCGCCGAACCCGTCGAGAAGATCGCCGACGGCACCGGCGCCGGCGACGCGTTCGTCGCGGGCTTCCTGCCCCCGTGGCTGGACGGGAAGCAGCCCGCCGACGCCCTCACCGCCGGCTGCCGCCTCGGCGCGCAGGCCATGAAGAACCTGGGCGCCCGTCCGACCCTCGATGTCGTCGACAACCAGATCAATTGACCCGCTCCCCGGCCTGAAGAGGCCGGGGCCCCGTCCTGCGCCGACTCGTCCTGCGTCGGCCCGTCCGGGACGGCATTTCCGCGGCTTCCCGCTTCATCGGCGACCGCCACGGCGAACCGCGTTGCTGCCCGGCCAGGGTCAGGCGACCGGGGTATAGGTCCGGACGTCCTCCCGCACGGCCGCCCACAGGCGGTTGAGGGGGTGGCCGGCGTCGTAGCGTTCCAAGTCCGCGCGGCGGACGAAGGCGCCGGTCATGAGCTCCGCCTTCGGCTCCAGGTCGTCGTGGAGGCCGATGGCGCGAAGCGGGACGGTGTCCGGTTCGTCCTGGGCCGCCATGCCGCGCCCGATCGAACCGGTGACGATCATGCAGCCGCGGACGAAGCCGGAGCGCAGCAGGGAGAGGCCGTAGTGCACGTCGTCGATGTCGGCGACCACGGTGAGGCGGTCGCGGAAGTTCGCCCCGTACCAGGTGGCGAGCAGATCGGCGACGAGGCCGGCGGGCGGGACCACCAGCGGGATGCCGGCGAGGCGGCTCGTCTCCACCGGCGTGTCCGGCAGCTCGGACACCGGCAGGTTGGTGAGCAGCAGGGCCTGGCCCCGGGCGTACTCGATGACCTCGTACTCCTTGAAACGCAGGTCGCCCTCCGGGGTGCTGACGATGCTGCCGCAGATGAGGTCCACCTGGCGGGTCTCCAGGCGCGACCACAGGTCCTTGGTGCGGACGTGGGCGACCTTGAACTCCACCTCGCGCTGCCGGAACTCCTCCGATACGCGGTTCCAGGCCCGGGAGACGATCGGAAGGGTGAACTCGGTGGTGCCGACGGTGAGCATCCTGCCGAGGCGGCGCCGGCTCCAATGAATGGACTCCAGCCATTTCCCGAACGTCTCGCACGCCAGTTCGACCGTGGTCTCGCCGGTCGGGGTGAACAGGAAGTCCTTGCCGCGGCCCTGGCGGACCGTCAGGACCTCGCCGCAGAGTGTCTGGCTGTTGCGGTTCAGTGTGTCGAGCTGCTTCTGGACGCTGGACTGCTCACGACCCAGGACGCGGGCGGCCCGCAGCGCGGACCCCGTCTCGTGCACCACCAGAAGCGTCCGCAGTTGGTCGAACGTCATGTCCAACAGCCCGGACGGGCATTCCAGGAGCGCGTCAAAGGTCGGCGACACGGGGAGCGACATTACTACCTGTCCATCAAATGGCCGATTGGTTAGTTGAGCGGTAAATGATGACATTTCCCGCTGAACTTATCTCAAGATGTACTTCCAAACAACTGGACAGAGTTTTCTAACCTCTAGAACACTTCCTCGTGCGAGCCACTCCCCCGCCGCCGTCACTCCGTCCAGCAAGGACGGCGGCGCTCCCGGGCGTGCCCCGGCGGTGCCGGCCGCCGGGGCCGCCGCCCGGCGACCCGACTCCCGTTCGCCGCGGCACTTCTCCGCCGCGGCGCCGGGGCCGGACGCCGGCCCGTGCGCGGGGCCGCGCGCACGGGCCGGCCCGATCGTCCCGCCCGCGCCCACGGGGGCGCGCGGGCGCCGGACGGTCGTCACCGGTCGACCTAGTTGGGGGTGGCGAGGGTCAGGGGGAGGATGCGGCCGGCGCCGGACTCCTTCAGCAGGCGGGTGGCCACGGTCATCGTCCAGCCGGTCTCGACCCGGTCGTCGACCAGGAGGATGGGGCCCGGGTTCTCGGGGAGGGCCTCCGCCAGGCCTGCGGGGACGGCCAGGGTGTGCCAGACGGAGCGGAGTCGCTGGGCGCTGTTGTGGCGGCGCGGGACCGGCTCGCCGACGGGGGCGAGTTCGCCCAGGTAGGACAGGCGGCCGATCTCGGCTATGCGGTGGCCGAAGGTGCCGACCAGGCGCGGGCGGGAGCGGGAGCCGATCGTGACGACGCCGGTGGGGCGGGCGGGCCAGTCCCAGGCGGCGAGGACCTTGACGACGGCGTCGACCAGGTCGGCGGGAACGTCGGAGTCGTCGGCGGAGAACAGCTCGCGCAGGCGGTTGCCCCAGCCGATGTCGGTGAGACGGCCCAGGGCGCGGCCCGTCTCGGCCTGGAGGCCGGGCTTGATGCGGCCGGAGACGCCCAGGTCGTCCTTGACGCCGGTGGGCCACATGCGGCGGGGCGCTATGTCGACGCCTGGGCGGTGGAGGCGCTCGCGGGCCCGGGTCGTGCTCTCCTGGCCGACGTCGGCCGGCCAGTGACGGCCCGTGCAGTTGTCGCAGCGGCCGCAGGGGGCGGCGGCGGGGTCGTCCAGCTGGCGGCGCAGATACTCCTCCCGGCAGGCCGGGGTCGCGATGTAGTCGAGCATCGCCTGTTGTTCGCGGCGGCGTTCCGCGGTGACGCGTTCGTAGCGTTCGCGGTCGTAGGCCCAGGGCAGGCCGGTGGCCGTCCAGCCTCCCTTGACGCGGCGGGCGGCGCCGTCCACGTCGAGGACCTTGAGCATCATTTCGAGGCGGGCTCGGTTGAGGTCGACCAGTGGTTCCAGGGCGCCGGTGGACAGGGGGCGGCCGGCGGTCTCCAGGACGTCGAGGGTGTCGCGGACGACGGGCTCCGGTGGGAACGCGAGGCCGGCGAAGTAGGCCCAGATGTCGCGGTCCTCCCGGCCGGGCAGGAGGATCACCTCGGCGCGGTCGACTCCGCGGCCCGCGCGGCCGATCTGCTGGTAGTAGGCCACCGGGGACTGCGGCGCCCCCACGTGGACGATGAAACCGAGGTCGGGTTTGTCGAAGCCCATGCCGAGGGCGCTGGTGGCGACGAGGGCCTTGAGCTTGTTGTCCTGCAGGTCCTGCTCGGCCTGGAGGCGCTCGGCCTGCTCGGTCTGGCCCGAATAGGCGGCGACCTCGTGGCCGCGGTCGCGCAGGTGGCCGGTGATCTCATGGGCGGCGGCGACGGTGAGCGTGTAGATGATCCCCGAGCCGGGGAGGTCGGTGAGGTGCTCGGCCAGCCAGGCGATGCGCTGCTCGGCGGTGGGGAGCGCGACGACGGCCAGGTGCAGCGACTCGCGTTCGAGGGCGCCGCGCAGGACGAGGGCATCGTCGCCGGCGAGCTGCTCGGCGACGTCCTGGGTGACGCGGGCGTTGGCGGTCGCGGTGGTGGCGAGCACCGGGATGCCGGGCGGCAGTTCGGCGAGCAGGGTGCGCAGCCGCCGGTAGTCGGGGCGGAAGTCGTGGCCCCAGTCGGAGATGCAGTGCGCCTCGTCGACGACGACGAGCCCGGCCCCGGCGGCGAGCTTGGGCAGGACGAGGTCGCGGAAGTCGGGGTTGTTGAGCCGCTCCGGGCTGACCAGGAGGACGTCGACCGCGCCCTCCTCGACCTCGTCGAAGATCCGCTCCCAGTCGCCGGTGTTGGACGAGTTGATCGTGCGGGCGTTGATGCCCGCGCGGCCGGCGGCCTCGATCTGGTTGCGCATCAGCGCCAGCAGCGGCGAGACGATCACGGTGGGGCCCGCGCCGCGCTCGCGGAGCAGCCGGGTGGCCACGAAGTAGACGGCGGACTTGCCCCAGCCCGTGCGCTGGACGACCAGGGCGCGGCGCCGCTCGACGACGAGGGCGCGGATCGCCGTCCACTGGTCGTCGCGGAGCCGTGCGTGGTCGCCCGCGAGGGAGCGCAGGCAGCGCTCGGCCTCGTCCCGCAGTCCGTCTGAAGTGCTCATGCGTCCTTGGTACCAGCGGTTCGGAAGGCAACGCACCAGAATCGTGTTCTGTGGATGGCGGGCCGCGGCGGTTGGGGACATGGGGGGCGCGGGTAGCCTGCCTACCAAGATCGGTTCGACTGCGAGGGGGCACGAGCGGGGGATGGGCGCGGCGGAGCGCGTGCTGGGGCCGGTTGCGGCCGAACGGCTGCGGGAGTCGAACGCGGCGCACCGCCTGAGGCGGACGTGGCAGGTCCTGATGGACGGGGTTCCGCCGGAACCGCCCGAGGAGGAGCCCAGCGAGGCCGTCGACCCGCGGGCGATCGACCTCGTCCTGCGCGTCGGTGAGCTTCTGCTGGCCAGCGGCGAGACGACCGAGCGGGTGAACGAGGCGATGCTCGGGCTGGCCGTCGCCTACGAGCTCCCCCGCTGCGAGGTCCAGGTCACGCTTACCAGCATTCTGGTGTCGGCCCATCCGGGGAAGGGCGCACCGCCCATGACGGGGACGCGGGCCATCCGGCGCCGTACCCCCGCCTACTGGCGGCTCACCGCGCTGCACCAGCTCGTCCAGGACGCGTCCATCGGCATGCTGGAGCTGGACGAGGCCCACATGAGGCTCGCGGAGATAAAGCGGGGCCGCGCCCCGTACCCCGCCTGGCTCCTGGTCGCGTCACTGGGGCTCATCAGCGCCTCCGGCAGTGTGCTGGCCGGCGGTGGACCGCTCGTGGCGACCACCGCGTTCGCCGCCACCCTCCTCGGCGAGCGGACCGGCGCCGTCCTGGCGCGCCGCGGAATCGCGGAGTTCTTCCAGCTGGCGGTCGCCGCCGCGATCGGCGCCGGGGCCGCCGCGATACTCGTGGTGACGGTGGGCGAGCCCGGCCAGGCCGCCGCGATCGTCACGGGCGCGATCCTGGCCCTGCTGCCGGGACGCCCCCTGGTCGCCAGCATCCAGGACGGCATCACCGGCGACCTGGTCAGCGCCGGGGCCCGGGTCCTGGAGGTCTTCTTCATCGTCGCGGCGCTCGTCGCGGGGCTCGGCGCGGTCGTCTACGTCGCGGTCAGCCTGGGCGCGCCGATCGACGTCAGCCACCTGCCCACCGCCCCGGCGACGCTGGAGCCGGTCGCGGTCGTCGCCGCCGCCGCGATCTCGCTCACGTTCGCGGTGTCCCTCGCCGTTCCGCGGGACGTACTGCTCGCCGCGGCCCTGGGCGGCGCGCTGATCTGGGTGCTCTACGTCCTGACGCG
This sequence comes from Spirillospora sp. NPDC048823, assembly GCF_043198445.1. Lineage (NCBI taxonomy): Bacteria > Bacillati > Actinomycetota > Actinomycetes > Streptosporangiales > Thermomonosporaceae > Spirillospora > Spirillospora sp. NPDC048823. The sequence goes on from NZ_JBICUT010000001.1 coordinate 753,261, forward strand.
GGGATGGGGTTTTCCGCCCGTCCTGGCGGCGGCCGTATCGGCCACCGTCGTCGGTGTGGCGGCCAACTGGCTCGCCCGCCGGCACGGTAATCCCGTCATGCCCTACGTGGTCCCGGCCATCGGCCCCCTTCTGCCGGGCACGGCGCTCTACCGGGGCATGGTGGAACTCAACACCGGGTCACCGGAGACAGGGGTGCTCAGCCTCATCGGCGCCGTGTCGGTGGCCCTCGCCCTGGGCGCCGGCGTCAACCTCGGCGGTGAATTCATCCGGGCGTTCCAGCATGTCGGGTTGAGCGCGTCCGGACGCTGGGCCCGCCCCGCGGCCCGCCGCACCCGCGGCTTCTAGCGCGCACCATCGCCGTGGGCCGGTGCTCGGTGCTCGTTTTGTCGGTGCTCGTTTTGTCGGTGGCGGACGTTACGTTCGCCGTATGTACCGACAGGGAGACATCCTGATCCTGCCCGTGCCGGAGGAGGCGGTTCCGCAGTCCGTGCGGAACCTGCCGCCCGCCCCGCGGGACGGCCGGGGGCGCATGGTCCTCGCCCTCGGCGAGGCCACGGGGCACGCGCACGCGCTGGCCGCGCCCGGGTCACTGCTGCGCGTCCCCGATCCGCTCACTCCCGATCACCTTCACCTGCCGGCCGGCGGGCGGCTGGTCCATGAGGAGCACGCGGCGATCTCACTGCCCAAGGGCTGGTACCGGGTGGTCCGCCAGCGCGAGTACGTGCCCGGCGCCGTCCGCGTCGTGGCCGACTGAGGGAGGTCGCGATGCTCACCGGGACAATGCGCGAATCGCACTTCGTGGTCGCCGACTGGCAGTCGGTGGCGTTCGGCACCGGGCCCGCCGACCGCGACCGGGCGGAGGCGGGCGTCGCCGCCGCCTACGCGGCCGCCGGGCTGGACGCCCCCGAGCGGTACCTGTGGATGCCCTCCCCCGCGCGCGGAGCCGTCACGGCGGCCGTCCTGAACAGGCGCGGCGACGCGGGCGCGAGCGTCCTGAAAGAGGTGCGGACGCGTCCATGGGAGGCGGAACGCACCGCGGCCTGCTCCGAACAGGGGCCGGAGCAGTGGCCGCGGGTGTGGGCCGAAACGGGCGGCCTGCTGTGGAACCAGGTGCAGGCACTCGTCGCGCGCGTGCGCGGCGCCATCGGTGACCTGGCACTGGACGGGCCCGAGGCGTCACCGCGGGCGGAGGCGGCCTCGTCCGTGCTGCGGGGCGCGACGCTCGACGCGGTCCTCGGCCAGCATGACGCGCCGTGGCTGGCGCTGTTCGAGACGCTCGGGCGGCTCGACGGCCCGCTCGCCGGCCTCGCGGAGGTCGCCCGTTCCGCCGGCTGGTGGTGGCCGTACGAGCGGCTGGTGATCCTGACGGAACGCCCCTGCGACCTGCATCGTGACGAGCCGGGGCGGCTGCACCGGGGCGACGGCCCGGCCCTCGCCTACCCGGACGGGTTCGCACTGCACGCCTGGCGCGGCATGCCGATCCCGCCCGATTTCATCGAATCGCTGACCGACCTGACGCCCGCCCGCATCACCTCGGAAGACAACGCCGAGCTGCGCCGGGTGATGCTGGAGATCTTCGGTTACGACCGCTATCTGGCCGAGACCGGCGCGCGTCCCCTGCATCAGGACGAGACCGGTGTCCTGTGGTCGATCGACCTGCCCGGCGACGAACCGTTCGTCATGGTGGAGGTGGTCAACTCGACACCCGAACCGGACGGCACGCACCGCACCTACTATCTGCGCGTCCCGCCGACCACCCGCACAGCGCGCGCGGGCGTCGCCTGGACGTTCGGTGTGGACGAGGCCGACTACCACCCCGAGAAGCAGACCTGAGCCTGCGGACGGCCGGGTTCGTCCCGGCCCGGCGGGTGTCCCCTGGTCGCACTTCCCCAGTCGCCAAGGGACGCCCGCCCCCCTCTCGCCTTCAGGGGGCCGCCGTCTGCGCCCAGGTGACCTTTCCGTCGGAGGTGGAGCGCCACCCCCAGGACCGTGACAGCGCGCCGACGAGCATGAGGCCACGGCCGCCTTCGGCCTGGAAGTCCACGATGGGCACCGTCGGCCCGTCCGGGTTGTCGTCCCACACCTCGACCATGGCGGTCTTGTCGTCGGGCAGGTAGATGACGAGCGTGACGGTGTTCGCGTGGCGGATCGCGTTGGTGACGAGTTCGCTGGTGATGAGTTCCAGGTCGCCGTTGACGTCCTGGCGGTCCCACCCCTCCAGGGCCGCGCGCACGGAGTCGCGCGCCGCGCGCACGGCCGCGTCGACCGGTTCGAGCGCGAGGACGAAGTGGGGTCGCTGTCGATGGTCCACGAAACCGCCTAAAATTCACCGGCTAACGCAAGCATGCGCTCTCTGAGACGGTCGTGCACGGAATCTGGACTCAATGCCGTTTCCGGTTCGCGTCGGGGTCACCGCCGGTTTCCTTCCCCGATCGCCGCCGCCGGATCACTCACGGCCGAGCAGGGCCGGAATGCGTTCGAGGACGCCTCCCGCGAACGTGCCGTAGAGGCCGAGTGGCTCAAGGTGGACATAGCCGATGTGGCAGTCGCACGTGCCGAGGGGGCACGGGCGCGGCGCGAGGGCGTCCCTGAACGAGCCGTCGTAGAGGTTGCCCAGCACCGCCGGGACGAAATGGCAGCGGCGCACCGTGCCGTCACCGTCGACGGACACGACGGTCTCGCCCGTGCGGCACGCGAGGCCGCGGCTGGGATGCGGGTGCCGGCTGACCGGGAACAGGGGGTCGATGCCGGTCCAGGAGGCGGCCTCGGCGTCGTCGTAGACGCGTCCCTCGGCGGCGTTGACCCACAGGTACGTCCCGGCGGGCAGGTCGGCGCGGAGGCGCCGGGCGGCGTCGAGGTGTTCGGGCTGCCCGACGATCCCGACGCTGAACCGCACCCCGCGCGCCGCCAGGTCGCGGCATTTGCCGAGGAAGCGCTCGTAGGGCACCTGGCCGGGGTGGTAGGTCGCCCACAGCGCCAGGCGGGACAGGTCGGCGCCGGACGTCCACGACACGCGGTGGCTCAGGTTGGTCTGGATCGCGACGCGGTCGACGTGCGGGAGGTGGCTCAGGTCGGTGAGGGCGCGCCGGTACCAGGACCGGACGAGCCCCTCGCCCCACGGCGTGAACAGGACGGAGACACGATGGTCCTGGCGGGAGACCCATTCCGTGAAGCGTTCCAGCGCGGCCCGGTCGGCGCGGAGTTGTTCCGGTGTGTCGCGGCGCTTGGCGAACGGGCAGTACGGGCAGTCGTAGTCGCAACTGGCGAGCGGCCCCCGGTAGAGGATCGTTAGGTGCTCCATCACCGCGCCTCGTAGGAGGCCATCCGCGCCTGGACGCGAGGTGAGAACAGGGCGGGGCCGATGGCGTCGGAGTAGGCGAGCCCTTCCGGAGTCAGCCGCAGGGCGCCGCCGGACGTGTCCAGCCATCCGCGGTCGTCGAACGACTTGAGGTCGGCGGGGAAGTCGTCCAGCGGATCGGTGCCGAAGCGCGCGCGGTAGTCGGTCCGGTCGAGGCCGGACGCCTGCAGGAGCGATTGGACGAGGTGCCGTCGGCGGCGTTCATCGTCGTCCAGTTCGAGGCCCACACGCGCTGTCGTGAAGTCGTCCTCGCGCACATAGTCGTCGATGATGGATCGCACCTGGCTCGCCCCGACCGCGTACTCGAACGAGTAATGGAGGCGGGACGTGTAGGAGCGGGCACCGCAGCCCAGGCCCACCATGCCGTCGGTCTGGCAGCAGTACTCGGTGCCGTTGGCCGTGTCGCCGGGAAGGCGGAACATCCGCATCGACACCTGCTCATAGCCTTGGGACAGGAGATGGTCCCGGCCGATCCGGTAGAGGGTGAGGCGCTGGTCGTCCCAGTCTTGCGCACGGCGTCCGAGGCCGGTCAGCGGACGGACGTAGAGGGGGTAGAGGTAGATCTCCTCGGGGTTCCAGGCAAGCGCGGCGTTCAGGGAGTGCACCCATGTCACGGGTGTCTGGCCGTCAATGCCGTAGATGAGGTCGATGTTGAGGGTCGGGAAGCCCACCGCACGGATACGGTCCAGCGCCGCCTCGACTTCGGCGCGTTTCTGGGGGCGGACGGCCGCGCGTGCCTCGTCGTCCAGGAAACTCTGCACGCCGATGGAGATCCGGGTCGTTCCGTGTTCGGCGAGGACGGTGAGGCGGTCGGTGGTGGCCGTCGCCGGGGAGGTCTCCACGCCCAGGGGAGTCGCGCCGAATCCTGGGAACCGTCCCGCGATGGCGCAGAGCCGTTCCAGTTCAGGCGCGGTGAGGTAGGTCGGTGTGCCGCCGCCGAACGCCGACGTGGCGAACGAGGCATCACTGCCGAGCGCGTCCAGGACGGCGGTGGCCTGCCGGTCGAGTGCGTCCAGGTAGGCGCCGGTCAACTCTTCGGGGGCGCCAGTGCGGGTGAACAGATTGCAGAAGCCGCACCGCATCTCACAGAACGGCACGTGGAGGTAGAGGAAGAGCGTGTCGATCGCCTCCCCCGCCCATACGTCGCGCAGGAGCGGTGGCGGGTCCAGCGGCCGGTAGGCGGTCTTGTGCGGATAGGCGTACACGTACCCCTGGTAGGGCGTCATGACAGAACGAACTCCCCATACGGAACGGTCCACACGACTTCGTGGCCGATGCGGTGCCCGGTGTGGCCCTCCTCTCCGTACGCCGTCCCGTGGTCGGAGCAGACGATGACGAAGCAGGGACGGCGCATCAGGTCGAACAGCCGGCCGATGTGTGCGTCGACATGCCGGAGCGCTGCGGCATGGCTGGCGCGCGTGTCTCCGTCCGAGGGCGTCGCGCCGTCCAGGTAGAACCAGTTGGGCTGGTGCAAGGACGCGACGTTCACCAGCAGGAACAGGCGCCGGTCGGCGGGCAGGCGTGCCACGATCTCGGCGACGCGGTCGATCTGGTTGGGCAGCGACTCCGCGTCGGTCACTCCGAACTCGCGCTCCCAGTGACTCTCGGCGAACAGCGACGGGAGCGCGGATCCGAGGGGCGTCAGCTTGTTGAAGAACCCGACACCGCCCACGCAGACCGTGTGGTACCCGTCGGCGGCGAGCCCCGAGGGAAGGTCGGGGGCGTCGAACGTCCACGTCCCGCGGGTGGTCGTCTCGCTGCCCGGGAACGCGCCGGCGAAGAGCCGTGGATGCGGCCCAGGCGACGCGGGCGTCGGCAGGAAGCCCGCCAGCATCGCGGCGTGCGCGGCGTAGGTGAAGCTCCCCGGCGTGTGGCGGCGCTCCCACCGGCCATCTGGAAGCAGCCCGGCGAGGGTGGGCGTCTCCCCAGCCGCGGCCAGTTCAGCGGCCACGTCGTAGCGGAGCGTGTCGAGCGTCACCAGCAGCAGGTCGTGGCTGCCGACGACCGCGTTCATGTCGCGCACGCACCGCTCCCCGCTAGGACGGCCCTGACCTGGGCGGTATAGGTGTCGGCGCCTTCGGCGGAGCCGCCGGGCAGGCCGGTGACACGCGGCAGCAGATCACCGAACGCGTTCACCTCGGCGACCGCGAACCGCTTCAGCCCCATGCCGATGAGCAGGTCGACGCCGACCATCAGGCTGCCCGGGAAACAGGCGGCGGCCCGCGCGCACACGTCCAGCGCCCGTTTCCAGCCGTCCTCGCCAAGCGCCCGCTGCACCGTGCCCAGGTCTCCCCTGACACCGCCCAGATGCAGGTTGGTCATGGGATGGCGGCTCGTCCGGACGACCGCGTGCGTGGGTTCACCGCCGATGACGACGACGCGCAGGTCGAACGCCCGCCCTCCGGCCATGGCCTTCGGCAGCCACCGCTCCACGTGCAGGCCGCCGGGCGCGAGCGCGTCGATGAGCGCCGCGACCTCGTCCTCGGTCTCGTACGCGCGGACGCGCAGCGAGTTGAGCAGGCCGTCCGGCGTCCTCGCCGCCGACGTGACGGCCCGCACCCGGCCGGGGGCGGTCTGCAGCGCGACGACCCCGGCCCCGGACGAGCCGTGCGCCGGTTTGACGAACACCCGCCGCTCCCTCGCCTCGTCCATCCGCGCACGAAGCACCGTATAGCCATCGACATCCGGCAGAGCGGGCGGGACGGGGACGCCCGCCGCCAGCATCCGCGCATGCGAGAGCCGCTTGTCGAACATGATCCCGATCTCCTCGGTGTCGCCGAGGAGCCGCGCCCCGGAGGCCGAGGCCGCGGCCGCCAGACGTCGCAGCGCCGCCGTGAACGTCCGGTGCCAGCGTGCGCCGCCGCCCACGCGGGCGGGGTGGCCGGGGCCGCGCAGCAGCGCGTCCGCCTCACGGTCCTCGCCCGGCGAGTCGATCCGGAGAAGTTCCCCCGGCTCAAGGACGATCTCGGCGCCGCGCAGTACGTCCGTCCAGGGCACCAGACGCGGCTCGGGCAGCCCGCACGACCGGCACGCCGCCGCGAACAGCTCGGGACGCCGGTCACCGGGTGTCCCCACCACGACGAACGTCATTGCGGCCCTGCGTTCATGCCGCGCGCCCGGCCCTGTGGCGGCGTTCGGGACGGACGGCAGAACGCTCCGCCTCGTGTGTCATTCCGTCACCGCGGGGCGGAACTCGTCGCCTCCCGGCTCTCCCTGCTCGCCCAGGTCGATTTCGACGCCGGGAAGTGCCGCTCTCACACGCTCCATCATCGCGCCGGACAGGAAGTGGTGATGCAGGTCCAGATTGCGCAGGTGCGTGAGCGGCTGACCGGACAGCAGCGCCTCCGCACCCTGGTCGGTGAGGGTGCCCATGGCCAGGCTCAGCGACTCCAGCCGCGCCACGACCGGCGCGCCCGCCACCGCCGCGGCGACCTCGTCCTGAATCTCGGAGTCCTCCAGGCCCAGGTGACGCAGCGCGGGCAGCCGCTCCCCGGACAGGATCGGCCCGAGGTCGGCCACCGTCGTATCGCCGCCGTAGTCCTCCACACCGAGCCACAGATCCAGTCGCTCAAGGTTCGGCAGCTCGCTCGCCCCCACGGCCTGGACGACCCGCGCGGGCAGCCCGCCCGACTCGACCCGCAGTACCTTCAGGGTCTCGCTTTTGATCGGATCGAGCGCGAGACCCTGTGCTCCGCGTACCCCCAGGCGCTCCAGGTCGGGAAACGCGGCCAGCAGGGGCGAGATGTCGGAGTGCTCGATCCAGGAGATCTCCGCCTCCTCCCAGGTGACGTCGCCGACGAACAGCGACCGCACGCTCGGGAGGGACCCGGCGGCCTCCACCAGCAGCGCGACCGGGTCGGAGGTGTGCGTGTCGTACTCACCGCCCCAGTGGCCGATGATCAGCGCCGTGATCCCGGTGGTGTCGACCGCCCGGACGAACCGCGCGAAGACGTCGCTGAACGGCTCCTCGTCGAATTCGGTCCCGACGTGCCAGGCGACCTCGGCCGCGGGCGGGAGCTCGTCGTCCGGCCCCGTCTCGTGGTTGAACCTGAACACCGGCAGGCCGGCATATTCCTCAAGATGCTGTCGGACGCCCATGGGTCCCTTTCACAAGATCGTCGGCGAGATGTCCTGCCAGAGACGCACGGCGGACCGCCCGGGTTCCCGGCCTCACTCCGTCACCGCCGCGAAGAGCCACTCGGGGTTGGGTTCGTCCTGTTCGCTCAGGTCGACCTCGACGCCGGGATGAGCCGCCTTGACCCGCTCGACCATCGCGTCGGACAGGAAATGGTGGTGCAGGTCGAGCTTGCGCAGGTGGGTGAGCGGCTGACCGGACAGCAGCGCCTCCGCACCGCGGTCGGTGAGGGTGCCCATGGCCAGGCTCAGCGACTCCAGCCGCGCCACGACCGGCGCGCCCGCGACCGCCGCCGCGATCTCGTCCTGGGTCTCGGAGTCCTCCAGGCCGAGATGACGCAGCGCGGGCAGCCGCTCGCCACCGAGCAGCGGAGCGAGGTCGGCCACGGTCGCGTCGCCGCCGTACCATTCGCTCCCGAGCCACAGGTCGAGGTGCGTCAGGTTCGGCAGCTCGCTCGCCGCCACGGCCTGGACGATCCGGGCGGGCAGCCCGCCCGACTCGAACCGCAGCACCTTCAGGCGCTCGCTCCTGATCGGGGCCAGCTCCAGATCCGCCGCACCGCGGACCTCGAACCGCTCCAGGCCGGGGAACGCGGTGAACAGCGGCGAGATATCCGAATGGTCGATCACGGAGATCATCAGTTCCTCGTAGACGATGTCTCCGAGGAACAGCGCCCGCAGCTTCGGGAAGGACGCGGCGGCCTCCGTCAGCGCCTCGACCGGGTCGGCGTCGTCCCAGTAGCCGATGATCAACGCTGTGATCTCGGTGGTGTCGACCGCCTCCAGGAACCGCGCGAAGACGTCGCCGAACGAATCCCGGCCGTCGGGCGCCCCGACGTACCAGGCGGTCCCGGCGGCGGGCGGGAGTTCGTCGTCCGGCCCCGTCCCATCGTTGAACCGGAACACCGGCAACCCGGCGTACCCCTCAAGATGCCGGCCGGCGGACTCCTCAAGATGCTGATAGATGTCCATGGGTCCTCGTCGCGGACTCGGTCGTGCCATGCCCCGTCAGGGGCGGGAGGGCCGGCGTCCGCACTCCCCTCGTCATTCCGTCACCGACGCGTAGAACCAGTCGCCGTCCGGCTCTTCCTGTTCGTTCAGGTCGACCTCGACGCCGGAGAGCGTCGTCCTCACCCGCTCCATCATCGCGTCGGAGAGGTAGTGGTGGTGCAGGTCGAGCTTGCGCAGGTGGGTGAGCGGCTGGCCTGACAGCAGCGCCTCCGCACCGCGGTCGGTGAGGGTGCCCATGGCCAGGCTCAGCGACTCCAGCCGCGCCACGACCGGCGCGCCCGCCACCGCCGCCGCGATCTCGTCCTGGGTCTCGGAGTCCTCCAGGCCGAGATGACGCAGTACGGGCAGCCGCTCTCCGGACAAGATCGGCCCCAGGTCGGCGACCGTCGCGTCACCGCCGTAGTTCTCCACCCCGAGCCACAGGTCGAGATGCCTCAGATTCGGCAGCTCGCTCGCGCCCACGGCCTGGACGACGCCCGCCGGCAGCCCGCCCGACTCGAACCGCAGCACCGTGAGGGTCTCGCTCTTGATCGGTGCGAGGACGAGGCCCCCCGCACCGCGGATCTCGAAGCGCTCCAGGCCGGGGAAGGCGGCGAACAGCGGCGAGATGTCGGAGTGCTCGATCCAGGAGATCTCCGACTCCTCGCCGGTGATGTCGCCGAGGAACAGCGCCCGCAGCTTCGGGAAGGACGCGGCGGCCTCCGACAGCAGCTTCACCGGGTCGGCGGCTTCCGTGTCGTAGGAGGCGCCCCAGTAGCCGATGATCAGCGCCGTGATCTCGGCGGTGTCCACCGCCTCGACGAACCGCGCGAACACGTCGCCGAACGGCTCCTCGTCGAAGGACGTCGCGACGTACCAGGCCGACCCGGCGGCGGGCGGGAGTTCGTCGTCCGGTTCCGTCTCCTCGTTGAACCGGAACACCGGCAGGCCGAAGTACTCGTCAAGATGCTCATAAACGCCCATAGGTCCCCTTCGTGGGTCTGTTGGGGAAGATTCCTATCAGGTGCGGAGGACAGAACGCGGGCGTTTCGCGATCGGCGCGGGACGCCGCCGGGCCCCGGCCCGCCACGGCCGCCGGTCACCGAAGGTGATGTCGCGCACACCCGCGCCGCCATGCGCTGACCTGGCCGCGGACGCGTATAACGGCCAGGTGACGGACACGTGGCAAAGCATCGACGGGACTGCCTCAGATGGGTGAAACCAGACGAGCCGGACCTCTAGAGTGAATCGAACTCGGGGCCCTCTCGCGGGGGCCCCTTGCCCTGCCTGCATGATCAGAGGTCCCCGAACATGAACGACCACGAGGTGCACGAGGAGTGCCTGCGGCTCCTCCAGGACGGCATGCCCGTCCCCGCTCCCGCCGCCTTCGAGGCGGGACGGGACTTCCTTCCGCTGGGGCTCGACATGGACGGCGACGTCGCCGTCGTCACGTTCCTGCACCAGTGGGACGACACCGCCGCCGCGTTCATCGAAGGCTGGACGTTCCATCGCCGCGACGGCGAGTGGCGTGAGCTGGGCGGCGCCGGCGGCTCGGCCCCCGACGAGCCCCTCGCCCGGCGCTCGTCCGGAGAGATGGGCCGCCACCTGCTGAAGTACGGCTCGGGACGGACGGTCCGCAACTCCAACCGGCTGCTGCCCTGGGGCGCCAAGTGGGTGAACGAGGCCCGGCTCCGGGCGTCGGCGGAGGTCACCCGGGTGCGGGTCGGCAAGCGGATCCTGGACGTCCCCGCGCACGGGCATGTCGCCGTGGTGTGGGGCGCCCGGCGGGGACCGGTCATCGAGGCCCTCGCCGCGGACGGTTCGGTGCTGGACGCCCTGGACCTCGACCGCCCGGCCGTCCCGGCACGGGCCCAGCGCGCCGATATTTGACCGTTCGTTCTGGAACGGTCTAACGTCCTGTCCATGGCACGGACGAAGGAGTTCGACCCGGACGCCGCCCTGCAGCGTGCGCTCGAGCTGTTCTGGGAGCGGGGGTACGAGGCGACCTCCATGGCCGACCTCGTGGCGCATCTCGGCGTCGCCCGCGCCAGCATCTACGCGACGTTCGGCGGCAAGCACGAGCTGTACATCAAGGCCCTCGACCGCTATCTCCGGACCACCGACCCGAAGATCGCCGAGGCGCTGTCGCAGCCCGGTCCCGTCCTGCCGGCGGTGCGGGCGCTGATCGAGCGCTATGCGGCGGAGGCGGCGCACGACCGGCCGCGGCGCGGCTGCATGGTGGTCAACACCGCGGTCGAACTCGCCCCCGGGGACACCGAGGCGGCCCGCCTGGTGGAGGCGAGCTGGGGCTTTCTGGAGGCGTCCCTCACCTCGGCGCTGACCCGCGCCCAAGCCCAGGGCGAGCTGCCCCGGGACAGGGACCCGCGGGGACTGGCGCGTCTCCTGCTCGTCCTCTTCCAGGGCATGCGGGTCCTGGGCCGCGGACCCGCCGACGACGGCCGGCTCGGGGACGCCACGCGCCAGGCCCTGACCCTCTTCGACTGACCGTTCCTCGCCCCGCCCGCCGGGCGGGGCTCTTTACGGCCCCAATTCAAGAACGATCGATCCAAATACAAGGGAGACACTCATGATGTTCGACGGCAGGGTCGCCCTCATCACCGGCGGCGCGGGCGGCATCGGCCGCGCCACCGCGCACGCCTTCGCACGCGAAGGCGCCACGGTCGTCCTCGCCGGACGCGACGTGACCGCGCTGGCCGACGCCGTCAAGGAGATCGGCTCCGGCAGAGCCGACCAGGTCGTCGCCGACGTGACCGACGCCTCGTCCGCGGCCCAGATGGTCGAGACCATGGTGGCGCGCCACGGCGGCCTGGACATCGCGGTCAACAACGCCGGTGTCCTCGGCATGGTCGCGCCACGACCTCGTCATCGACGGCGCCGCCACCGCCTGACGACGCTTTCCGGGCCGGTCCCCCGGGCACACTCAGTCCATGGCCCTCACGCCCGACTACGACTCCGACCCGGAGCGCTTCCGCCTCGCCGGCCGGGTCACCCGGCGGTATCTGATCGGGGCGCGGAGCCTGCACGACCACGTCGCCTCGAAGCTGCTGGGCGACGGGGCGTCCCGCGTCCTGGACATCGGCTGCGGGGAGGGCGCCCTCAGCGACGCCCTCCCCCACCCGCCGCCGTTCCGGCTGGTGGGCCTGGACGCGTCCGCCACGCTTCTGCACGCCCATCCGGGGCCGCGGGTGCGGGCCGACGCGACGCGGCTGCCGTTCCGGGACGGGACGTTCGACGCCGCCGTGTCCGTGAACATGCTCTACCACCTGGACGATCCCCGGCTCGCGCTCCGCGAGGCCCGCCGCGTACTGGTCCCCGGCGGCCTGCTGCTCGCCTCGGCGATCTGCCGGGACGACAGCCCGGAACTGGCGCCCGTCTGGCGGCCCGAATCCACCCCGTTCGACGCCGAGGAGGCCCCCGCCCGCGTCTGCGAGGTCTTCGGCGAGGTCGAGGTGGAGCGCTGGGACGCGCCGCTGATCACACTTCCCGACCGCGGCGCCGTCCGCGACTACCTGATCGCCCGCCGCATGCCCCGCACCGAGGCCGCCGAGGCCGCCGGCAGACTCCGCACGCCTCTGCCCGTCACGAAGCGCGGCAGCCTGGTCCTCGCCCGCCGCTAGAGCCAGCCGCGGTCGCGGGCGGCCTGTGCGGCGGCGTGGCGGTTGTCGGCGCCGAGTTTGGTGACGGCGGACGACAGGTAGTTGCGTACGGTCCCCTCCGACAGGCCCAGGCCGCGGGCGATGCGGGAGACCGGGGCGCCGTCGGCGGCGGCGCGCAGCGTGTCGAGTTCGCGCGGGGTGAGGGGGCAGTCCTCGGCGGCGAGGGCGTCGGCGGCGAGCTGCGGGTCGATGTACCGGGCCCCGGCGGCGACCTGCCGGATGACCTGGGCGAGCTGCGCGCCGGGCGCGTCCTTGCCGAGGAAGCCGCGGACGCCGGCGGCCATCGCGCGGCGCAGGTTGCCGGGACGGCCGTGCGCGGTCACGATCACCAGGCGGCAGCCGGGCAGGTCGCGGGAGAGCCGTTCGGCGGCGGCGAGACCGTCCAGCCCGGGCATGTCGATGTCGAGGACGGCCACGTCCGGCTTGAGGGCGAGCGCGCGGTCGACGGCCTCGTCGCCGCGGCCGACGTCGGCGGCGACCTCGATGCCGTCCTCGGTCTCCAGCAGCAGGACGAGCGCCTCCCTGATCAGCAGGTGGTCGTCGGCCAGCAGCACGCGGATCATGCCTCTCCCTCCGCCGGGGCGGGTTCCGCCGGGACGGCGGCCGCCACCCGGAACGTCCCGTCTCCGACCGGGCCCGCCGCGAACTCGCCGCCCGCCGCGGCGATCCGCTCGGCGAGGCCCGCGAGGCCGCTGCCGGCGTCCCCGGCGGCGCGGCGGGCGGCGCCGTCGTTGACGATCTCCACGTGGACGTGGCCGGCGTCCGCCCGGACGGTGATCTCGCACCAGGTGGCGCTGGAGTGCCGCAGCACGTTGGTGGCGGCCTCCCGGGCGACCCAGCCGAGCGGCTCGTGGACGTGGGCGGGCAGCTCCGGCGACACCTCGGGGCGCTCGCAGCGGAGCCCAGCGGCGCGCAGCACGGCCGACATTCCGTCCAGTTCGGTGCGCAGGGACGTGGCACGGTACCCCCGGACGACCTCGCGCACGTCCCGGACCGCGTCCCGCGCCATCGTCTGGATCTCGGTCAGCTCCTTGCGGACCCGCCCGTCGTCGCGTTCCAGGAAGCGTTCGGCGACCTCGGCGCGCAGCGCGACCGCCTGGAGGCTGTGGCCGAGGACGTCGTGCAGGTCGCGGGCGAACCGGAGCCGCTCCTCCCCCACCGCGGACCGGGCCAGCTCGGCGCGTGCCTCCCGGAGTTCCTGGACGATGTGAAACAGCCAAACCGTGACGTATCCGGAGAACGCGGCGAGCGGTATGGCCGCCACCTCGTACAGGACGGTCAGCGCGGGCAGCCCGAGAACCACGCCGTAGACGGGGGTCAGGACGGTCGCCGCCGCCGTCGCCGTGATCGCCTCGCGCACGGGCAGGACCACGGCGATCAGCCCGGCCGGGACCAGGAGCGCGTTGCCCCAGCCCTGGCCGATGCCGAACAGCGGCGGCATCGCCCAGCAGATCAGCGTGATCGCCGCGAGCCCGAACCGGTGGCCGGGCGCGGTGCGGCGCATCAGGTTCTGCCACAGGAGCCGGGCGTACAGGGCGAACGCGGCGGCGACACCGGTGGCGGCGAGGATCAGCCGCCCGGCGTCCTGCCGGTTGAACACCTCGTACCAGAGTGCGGGCAGCAGGAGCCCCGACAGCGTCATCATCGTCATTCCCACGAGGATCGCGGCGATGACGGTGGGACGCGGGATGCTGGGCTGCACGCGCCCAGCGTATGCGGCCGTCAAGGGGGCGCGCGGCGGTCAGGCGGCGCGGAGGCGGGCGGCGGCGCGGCCCGTGCCGTCGTCTTGAATCTGGAGGCGGCCGTCGTCCAGGACCCCGACGCGGTCGGCCCGGCACGCCTCGCCCGGGTCGCGGGTCGTGAGCACCACGCTGACCCCGTGGGCGGCCAGCATCAGCAGGACGGACCACGTCTCGCGGGCGTCGGCCTCGCCGAGCCCGGCGGTGGGCTCGTCGAGGAAGAGCACGTCCGACCGTCCGACGAGGGCCAGCGCCAGGTCGAGCATGCGCCGCCGTCCCGCCGTCAGCCGCTCGAACGGGACGTCGGCGACGTCGGTGAGACGGGCGAGGCGCAGGGCCTCGGCGCGGGTGAGCGGGTCGAGCGTCCAGCGCCGCCACGTGTCGACGATCTCGGCGACGGTCAGGCCGGGGAACAGGCCGCCGTCGCGCCAGACGGCCCCCGCCCGCGCGGTGCCGCGGTCGGTGTAGGGGTCGGCGCCGCGGAGGCGGACCGACCCGCCGGTCGGACGCCGCAGGCCGGCGAGGATCTCCAGCAGTGTCGTCTTGCCCGACCCGTAGCGCCCGAGCAGCGCGTAGACCTCCCCTTCGGCAACGGTGAACGAGACGTTCCGCACGGCCTCGTTCAGGTCCAGGTCGCGTACCTCGATCACAGGTGCCTTCATGATGTCCATGCTCGCCGCGCCCGGCGCGGACGTGCAGTCACAGGCATCAGGAAACGACCGTGAGGATCGCAGGGGTGACCCATGACAGATGTCATGGTTCGGCGATGGCCCATCCGGCCGGGGGGACGGTGACGCCCTTCTCTGAGAAGGCCGCCTCACCTGCCACGCACGTCCAGTCGGCGTCGGGCAGATCCACCTTGGCGGGCTCGTCGTCCAGGTTCAGGACGACCGCGAGCCGCTCTGTGCCGTGGCCCACTGTGTAGGAGAGTGCCGTATTGGTCAAGGTGTCCACGGTGGTGTGGGCGTGGACAAGCCATGGATGGCGTCGTCTAAGGCCGATCAGCTCTTGATGGAGCCTGTGGTGACCCTCGCCATGGCCGGGCGTCTCGTCGGGGCTTTCCGGGAAGGCGGGCCGTATGGCGTCGTCGCCTCCCTCCCGTTCTTCCTTGACGCCGTGGAAGCCGAACTCGTCCCCGGCGTAGATGGACGGGACGCCGCCGATCGTCAGCAGGACGACGAGCGCATGGGCGGTCTGCCGCTCGTCGTCCAGGCGGGTCGCTATCCGTGTCACGTCGTGGTTGCCCAGGAACGTCTGCGGCGTGAACGTGTCGAGCATCTCGTCGTGCCGGCCGAGGGCGTGGGCCAGTTCGAAGAAGTTGTGATCGTTCAGGGCGCTCCAGATCGCCTTCCAGAGCTCGTACTGGGTGACCGAGTCGAATCCGCTCTGTTCCACCAGGGCCGCGTAGTCGCCGTGGATGACCTCGCCGACGAACCAGGCCTCGGGGAAGCGCGCGCGGACGCGGTCGATGACCGTCCGCCAGAACTCCGGCGGGACGGCGTAGGCGGCGTCGAGACGCCAGCCGTCTATCCCCCGCTCCAGCCAGTGGGTCATGACGTCGGTGACGTAGTCGGCGACCTCCGGTTCGGCATGGTTCAGCGTGACGAGACGGTCGTGCCCCTCGAACGTGTGCAGTTCAGGGTGGAACCACTTCCTGTACGGGGACTCATCGCCCTTGGCTTCGACATCGGCGAACGGCGCGAAGCTCCGTCCGACATGGTTGAAGACGCCATCGAGCAGGACACGGACCCCCTTCTGCGACGCCTCGTCGATGAGCCGTTGCAGGTCGTCCTCGCCGCCGAGCCTGGGATCGACGCGGTAGTGGTCGACGGTGTCGTAGCCATGGGTCTCGGACGCGAACACCGGACCGAGCGCGAGCCCGTTGCAGCCGAGCCCGACGACATGGTCGAGCCAGCCGTTGAGCCGCCCCAGCCGAGGCTTCGGGAACGTCCCGTCCGGTACCGCCCCGACGAATCCGAGGGGATAGGCATGCCACCAGATGGCGTGATCGGGCCAGCGCATGCGCCTTCCCCTACCCGGAATGCGCGCGGCTACGGTCACGCGCGCACGAGCGTCTCCGGATTCAGCTCGCCCGGCCGGGTGACGCCCGCGAGGGCCATGGTCAGTTCCAGTTCGGCCTGGAGGCAGCGAAGGACGTGCTGGACGCCCGCCTGGCCGCCCAGCGCCAGCCCGTACGCGTACGGGCGCGCGACCAGCACCGCCTTGGCGCCGAGCGCGAGAGCCTTGGCGACGTCCGCTCCCGTGCGGATCCCGCTGTCGAAGAGCACGGCCGCCTGGTCGCGGACGGCGTCGACCACACCGGGCAGCGCGTCCAGCGAGGCGATGGCCCCGTCCACCTGGCGCCCGCCATGGTTGGAGACGATGACGCCGTCCATGCCCGCGTCCACGGCCTGGCGGGCGTCGTCGGGGTGCTGGATGCCCTTGAGCGCGATGGGCCCGTCCCAGTGGTCCCGCAGGAAGATCAGGTCGTCCCAGGTGAGGCGGGGGTTACCGAAGTTCGCGACCCAGTGGAGGATCGCCATGTCACGGTTGGCGTCGGTGACGGGCCCGCCGACCGCCTTCTGGAAGACCGGGTCACTGAAATAGTTCGCGACCCCGATACCGCGCAGGAACGGCAGGTACGCCTGGTCGAGGTCACGTGGACGCCACGCCAGCGTGAACGTGTCCAGGGTGACGACGAGGGCCGTGTAACCCACCGCCTTGGCCCGCTCCAGGAAACTGACGGCCAGTTCCCGGTCCTTCGGCCAGTACAGCTGATACCAGCGGGGCCCGTCGCCGTTCGCCTCCGCCACGTCCTCGATGGTGTACGACGACGCCGTACTCAGCACCATCGGCAGGCCCTCGGCAGCCGCCGCCCGCGCGACGGCCAGCTCACCGTCCGGATGGAAGATCGACTGGACGCCGATGGGCGCGAGCAGGACCGGGGACGGCATCGCGGTGCCCAGAACGTCCACCGACAGGTCGCGGTCGGCCACGTCCCTGAGCATCCTCGGCACGATCCGCCACCGCTCGAACGCCGCCCGGTTCGCCCGCGCGGTCGACTCGCTGCCCGCCGACCCCGCCACATACCCGAACGCCTGCGCCGACAGCGACCGCTCGGCGAGACCCTCCAGCTTCGTCAGGTCCGTGGGCAGCGCGGGCAGAACGTCGCCGAGCCCCTGCAGATAGATCGAGTTCTGATGATCGGCCAGCGCGCTCAAAGGAAACCTCCGCCTGCGGGATGGAAGCCACTCTGCCAGGTCCGCGGAGGTGACGGAAAGACATCGATCCGCCAAGTCGGACGCCGTACCCGGTGGGGCGGGCACAAGCTGTCCTTGGGACCGGCCACAATGTGGGGCATGGCACGACGCGGATCCCCAGCCCCTCCACCGCCGGACTTCGAAGAGAACATCGTCGACGTCGATGTCTCCGAGGAGATGCGCGGCAGCTTCCTTGAGTACGCCTACTCGGTCATCTACCAGCGGGCGCTTCCCGACGCGCGCGACGGGATGAAGCCCGTCCAGCGCCGGATCCTGTACTCGATGAACGAGATGGGGCTCCGCCCCGACCGCGGGCACGTCAAATGCGCCCGCGTCGTCGGCGAGGTCATGGGCAAGCTGCACCCGCACGGCGACAGCGCCATCTACGACGCGATGGTGCGGATGGCGCAGTCGTGGGCGATGCGGATGCCGCTCGTCGACGGGCACGGCAACTTCGGCTCGCTCGGCGGCGACGACCTGCCCGCCGCCATGCGGTACACCGAGGCCCGGCTGTCCCGCGCGGCGATGCTCATGGTCGCCTCCATCGACGAGGACACGGTCGACTTCCGCCCCAACTACGACGGGCAGGAGACCGAGCCGGAGGTCCTGCCCGCCGCGTTCCCGAACCTGCTGGTCAACGGCGCGTCCGGGATCGCGGTCGGGATGGCGACGAACATGGCGCCGCACAACCTCGGCGAGGTCATCGCCGCGGCCCGGCACCTGATCGACAACCCCGACGCGTCCCTCGACGACCTGATGCGCTTCGTCCCCGGGCCCGACCTGCCCACCGGCGGCAAGATCGTCGGCCTGGACGGCATCCGCGACGCCTACGAGCGGGGCCGGGGCACGTTCCGCACCCGCGCCACCACGTCCATCGAGAACGTCACGCCCCGCCGCAAGGGCATCGTCGTCAGCGAACTCCCCTACGCCGTCGGCCCGGAGCGCGTCAAAGCCAAGATCAAGGAACTGGTCAACGCCAAGAAGATCCAGGGAATCTCCGACCTGAAGGACCTCACCGACCGCAACGTCGGCCTCCGCCTGGTCATCGAGATCAAGAACGGCTTCCACCCCGAAGCCGTCCTGGCCGACCTCTACCGGCTCACCCCGATGGAGGAGACGTTCGGCATCAACAACGTCGCCCTCGTCGACGGCCAGCCCCGCACCCTCGGCCTCCGCGACATGCTGCAGGTCTACGTCGACCACCGCATCGACGTCGTCCGCCGCCGCTCGATGCACCGCCGCAAGAAGCGCGAGGACCGCCTGCACCTCGTGGACGGCCTCCTCGTCGCCCTGCTCAACATCGACGAGGTCATCCAGGTCATCCGGCAGAGCGACGACGCCGCCCAGGCCAAGCAGCGCCTCATGCAGATCTTCGAGCTCTCCGAGATCCAGGCGCAGTACATCCTGGACACCCCGCTCCGCCGCCTCACCCGCTACGACCGGCTGGAGCTGGAGAAGGAGAAGGAGCAGCTCGCCAAGGAGATCGCCAGGCTGACCGCGATCCTCGAGTCGGAGAAGAAGCTCCGCGGCGTCGTCTCCAAGGAACTCGGCGAGGTCGCCAAGGAGTTCTCCACGCCGCGCCGGACGATCCTCCTGGAATCCTCCGGCCACACCGCCGCCGCGGCCGTCCCCCTCGAAGTGGCCGACGACCCCTGCACGGTGCTGCTCTCGTCGACCGGCCTCATGGCCCGCACCCACGACGCGTCTCCGCTGCCCGACAGCGGCCCCCGCGCGAATCACGACGTGCTGACCTCGGTCGTCCCCGCCTCGGCCCGGGGCCAGGTCGGGGCGGTGACGTCACTGGGCCGGATGATCCGCATCGAGGTCATCGACCTGCCGACGCTGCCCTCCACGTCCACGCCCCCGTCCCTGGCGGGCGGCGCCCCGGTCACCGAGTACGTCGACCTCGAACCGGACGAAACAGTCGTGGCCATAGCCGCCGTCTCCGAAGAGGGCGGCGGGCTCGCCCTGGGCACGGCCCACGGCGTGGTCAAACGGGTGGTCCCCGACTTCCCGGCCAACCGCGACGAGTTCGAGGTCATCACCCTCAAGGACGACGACCGCGTCATCGGGGCCGTCCAGCTGCTCTCCGAAGACCAGCACGTCGTCTTCATCACCACCGACGCGCAACTCCTGCACTTCGCCGCCTCCATCGTCCGCCCCCAGGGCCGCGCCGCCGGCGGGATGGCGGGCATCAAACTCGCCCCCGACGCCCGCGCCCTGTGGTTCGGCGCCATCGACCCGGCCCGCGAGGCCCGCGTGATCACGGTGTCGGGCTCGTCCTCGGCCCTGCCCGGCACCCAGACCGGCGCGATCAAACTCGCCGACTTCGCCGACTTCCCGTCCAAGGGCCGCGCAACGGGCGGCGTCCGCGCCCACCGATTCCTCAAGGGCGAGGACGTCCTCCTCCAAGCCTGGGCGGCCCCGACACCCCTGCGCGCCTCGGCCGCCAACGGAAAACCGGCCATGCTCAACGTCGCCATGGGCCGCCGAGACGGCTCCGGCGAGAAACTCGACAAGCCCATCGTCTCCATCAGCGGCCCCTTGGGCGAGCCTCCTCCGGAGGAGAACACCACCGAGGAATGATCAAAGGTCCCGGGCCGCACCCGCGTCCCGGGACCCGCTCACCACTTCCGACCGACGTCGGCCAAATCGCCTTGTACCGTATTTCCCACGATTGTCCCGGCCGGATGACCGCCAGATGATTTTTTCCTACATAGGGGGAAACCATGCGGCACCTCATATCGGCCATTGCGGCGATAAGCACATTGCTCGCACTCGGCGCCTGCAATGCGGAGACCGGGTCGCCCACCGCGGCGTCCCCGACGAACGCGGTGGCGAGCGCGGCGCCTTCCACCGCGAGCGCCACGGCCGAACCCACCCCGTCGGTCGCCACGCGCACCGTCACGGAGACCCGCAAGATCCCGTACAAGACGAGAAGGGTGAACGACCCGACCCTCGCCAAGGGCAGGACCAAGGTGAAGAGGCGCGGCGTCCCAGGCGTCAGGACCCTCACCTACGAGGTGACCTCCACCGATGGCGAGGAGACGGACAAGAGGCTGCTGCGCGAGGCGGTCACGAAGAAGCCGGTCACCCGGATCATCGCGATCGGCACCGAACAGGCCAGGCGGTGCGACCCGAACTACAGCGGCGCCTGCGTGCCCATCACCAGCGACGTCGACTGTGCGGGCGGAAGCGGCGACGGCCCGGGCTATGTCCGGGGACCCGTGCGCGTGGTCGGCTCGGACATCTACGACCTGGACAGAGACGGTGACGGCACCGCCTGCGACACCTGAGCGGGCCCAGGGCCGGCACCACGGGGACGCGCCGCGACGGCGCCCGGCACCGACCTGCGACATCTAGTCCGAGGCGGCGGCGCTCGACGACGTGGCCGCAGCCTCCGACCGGGCGGAAGCGTGGCCGGCGGGTGGCGCGTCAATGTCGTGGCGCGACGCGATGAGGGCCAGGACGCCGATGCCGATCAGGGCGGGGGCGCCTCCGACGGGTTCCAGCACGGTGATCGGTATTCCGAGCGCCAGCAGGATCCAGCCGGTCTCCACCGGAATTCGTCCCGTGACGAGCACGGCCTTCCTTGTCAGCAGCCCCAGACCGAAGAAGGCGATACCACTGACCATGAACCATTCGGCGGACATGCGTGCTTTGTCGCCGGTGGCCGAGTTCCATACACCGTCCGACACCATGCCGCGCCAGAGCGAACCATCGACGACCACGCCGAATATCAGGTGCAGGACGGCGACGATGAGTATGAGACGCGGGACCCACCGGCCCACGCCGGTGACATCCCGGGGCGCAGAGGCCGTCATGACGTTCCCCCTTCTCCGGCCCGCGTAAGGGCCTGTACGCCCACGGGGTGAGCGATTTCATTGGTTTTCACGATGCGGGCCTTCCTTCGTCCAATGGCCGGAACAGCAGCTCGTAGATGTCGCGCATCTCCTCGCCGGGCACCGGTGGCATCAGGTGCGCGCCTCCGATCACCACCAGGTAGAGCAGCGTGGCCATCCGGTCCGGTGCCGCGTAACCGGCCTCGCCGCACAGGTCCCGCAGATATCGGATGCGGGTGGCGTCCACCCGCTCCTGCATGACCGCCGCCTCCGGGTCCTGCTTCGCCCAGGCCCGGATCGCGATCTCCAGCTGCGGATCGTCGTCGCCGGTGGCCTCCGCCGCGAGGCGGTCGAGTTTCCCCCGTGCCGACTGGTCCTCGCCGCTTTCCACCACGTCGATGATCGCCGTGGTGTGCCGCTCCTCGTAGTGGGCCAGCAGCCGCGTCCGGAACTTCGGCATCGATCCGAAGTGATGGTAGAAGGCGCCCTTGGACATCCCCATCCGCTCGCACATCCGGTCCAGCGTCACCGCCGGCGCGCCCTGCTCGGCCAGCAGTGCCAAGCCCTCCTCCAGCCACGCTCCGGCGGCCGTGTCGCTCATGCCCCACCTCCATACCAAAAGGTTTGGTATGGAGCCTAGCAGAGGAGGGCGTGGTAACCGTCCATGGCCCGGGATGGCCTCACGGCGTAACGGCACGTTTCGCACACGCTGCACGAAGCCTGCTCTAAAGTGTCCGTACGCTAGTTGATCATGATTGGGGGCCCGGGTGGTTCGTATGGCGCTGGTGGTTCGGCCGGACGCGGAGGTCGAGGACGATCTGCTGGACCTGCTCGCCGAGGAGACGGGCCACAGGTTCACCTACCACGGCAGCGGAGGCTTCGGGGTCGAGTTGCTGGCCACCGCGTACAAGGACGAGTCCGGCAACCTGCTGATCGAGGCGGAGGCGCTCGACGCTCCCGTCAAGGCCGTGGTGATGCACATCGGGTCGGTCGACGAGGCGGTCAAGATCCGGCAGGTCGTCGGTGACCACCTGGGGGGGTGGAGCGAGCAGATGCTCCGTGCCCAACTTGAAAGCAACGGTCTGGAGTCGAACCCCGGAGTCCTCCTCGCTCTCGCCATGGCCGGCGGCGGAGGTTCGCTCGACAGCGAGACGGTCGACTTGATCAACGGCGCCGCCGAGCATGAGGACGAGGCCATTGCCGACTGGGCGTCGTATGCCATCCGGGTCTGGAACGAGTTGCGGGAGCCCCCGATCCTGATGGCGGAGAAAGAGCAGGAGATCCCGGCGGTCCTGCGTCCCGCCGAGGAGGTGGACGGCGAAGAGGGCTGGGTCACGGCGCGCCCCGGAGTGCCGGGCCGTGCGATTCCCCGAGCGACGACCTGGCTGCGGGTGAGCGGCGACGGCGACGCCCTCTTTCACAGCGTGATGCAGCGGTTCAAATGGTTCTTCGCGGTCGCGGGAGACACCCGGTCCGACTGGTACGAGCAGATCACGACGAGCAGAGACGAGAGCACTGCCATCCATCTGGTGCGTCATCCGGCACTCCCCGCCGATCACCTCGTGGTGCACGGCGACAGCACGTCCGATGTCATCGCCGAAATCCGCAGGAAGAACGACGTCCACGTCTTGGACGGACCGCCGGCTTCCCTTGAACAGACCAGCGCCTAAGGCCCGCCCGCCCCTGAGACCCCGCGCCGGTAACAGCCGTATGCGTTACAACGGTTATTGAACGATGGCCTCGTTGAAGGTGGGTGGGGCGCCCAGTGCCCCGCGGTGGGATTGGGGGCGGGTGCCGTCGATGTCCAGGACGTTCAGTTCCTCGCCGAGTTCCGCTCCGATGAGAACCTGGCCGCTTCGTTCCATCAGTTTCGGGTCGCGGGCGAGGGCGTCGATCAGGCGGCCGGTGAACTCCGGGGACTCCGCGTTGGCGGCGAAGGACTTGTAGCGGTCGGGGGCGCCTTCGAACAGGGCCTTGGTCCGTTCGGTCTTCAGAAGGCCCATCCACAGCGAGAGGACCGCCACGTTGTAGGGCTTGAAATCCACGGCCATGTCGTGGGCCATCTTGTCCACGGCGGCCTTGCCGGCGCCGTAGGCGGGGCCGTGCATGTAGCAGCGGCCACCGAAGGACGAGGTGTTGACGACCAGGCCCGCATTGTTCTTGATGAGCAGGGGCGCCGCGTAGTAGCCGGCCACGTAGGCCGAGCGCATTCCTACGTCGAACATGTCCTGGAGTGCGAGAGACTTCTCCCAGAAAGGGCCCTTCCGGGAGAGGTCAGGGTGAATCGTGAACGCGTTGTTCACGAGGATGTCCAGGGCGCCGTGCTCGCGTCCGACCTGCTGGAACAGCGCTTCCACCTGGTCGTCCCGGGAGTGGTCGCATATCACCGGGATTCCGGTGCCGCCGCGCTTGTTGATCTCCTCGGCCGTGTCGAAAACCGTGCCGGGGAGGTCGTTCTCGCGGGACGAGCGCGTGCGGCCGGTCACGTACACCGTGGTGCCGGCCTCGCCCAGGGCCAGTGCGATCCCCTTTCCCGCACCGCGGCTGGCGCCGGTGACCACCGCCACCCGGTCTTCGGTCAGGCCCATTTGGTCTCCTGGAGGAATTCCAGCATCGTCCTGGTGGTTTCGCCGGGCTTTTCCATCTGCATCATGTGACCGGCGTTTTTGATCATCCGCACTTCACGTACGTCGGCGTGGTGCCTCGCCAGTTTGGTCAGCGGATCGGCACCGTGCCAGCCCTCCAGGTCGGTGTCCTGCTCGCTTCCGATGAAGAAGTACGGCACGGGGTTCTTCTCGTCTCCGTACGACTTGCGGTACTCCCAGGAGAGATCCATGGCCCGGTACCAGTTCAGGCCGCCGGTGAAACCGCTGCGGCTGTAGTCGGCCACATAGAGCTCCAGTTCCGCTTCGGTCAGCCACGTCCACGGGAGAGGAGGCGTCTCTGGCAGGGCGTCGATATAGGAGGTGCCCGGGGGCCGCTTCCAGACGTCGAGATAGTGGTAGTCGCTGGAGAGCGCGTAGAACAGCTTGCGCAGAAACTCGCGGGGTGCCGCGGCGAGGTCGCGGTCGGCGACGCCGGGCTCGTTGAAGTAGTGGATGTGGTTGAAGTGCTTCGCGGCCTGCCTGGCGGCCAGTGTCAGTGGGGATTCCCTGCTCGGCGTGAAGAACGGGTTCTCCAGGGCGATGATCGCCGCGACGCGATCCGGCTGGTGATGGGCGAGGTCGTAGGCCGAGAAGAGACCGAAGTCCAGGCCGCTGAAGATCGCCTTTTCCTCGCCGAGGTGGTCCAGCAGACCGATGAGATCGGCCACGATCCGGTCCACGTCGTACTCGCGGTGATCGCTCGGGCCGGTGGTCTGGCCCATGCCGCGCATGTCGGGGGCGACCACACGGAAGCCGGCGCCGGCGATCGGGCCGATCTGGTGGCGCCAGCTGAACCAGGTGTGCGGGAATCCATGGAGGAGGACGACGAGTGGCCCCTGCCCCTCCTCCACATAGTGAGCGTCGAGACCGTTGATCCTCGCGTACCGATGACTCCAGTTGGCCACGCTGCGGTCCCTTCGGTTCGGGAGTCGGCCGTCATCACGACTTTGCAGGGCCTCGCACGGCGGCCGACAGCACGCCGTCTCGCTCAGCGGGAGTTCACGTCTCTATGTCGTCCGGGCCCCAGTGGGCGTCCATGCGGGTGATCTTGCCATCGGAGCCGAAGGTCATCACGTCGATGGCGCGGATCTTCATGCCGGGGATGTCGACGGTGAAGGCCATGGCGGCCCGGTCGCCGTGGGAGCCGCGGATGGGTGCGTCCAGGGAGAGCTTCGCTCCACCGGCGATGGCGTTCGTGTAGAACTCCCCGATCGCGGCATGGCCGGTGATCGGCGGGTTGCCGACCGGGTCTTCGACGACGGCGTCGGCGGCGTAGAGGGCCACGATGGCCTGCGCGTCGCCGGCGTTGAAGGCGTCGACGTAGGTTTGAAGAGCCTGCTTCATATGATCCTGGGTCGGCATGGCCGAAGACTAGCAAGCGATCGCTTGGTCTGGTGATGCGTGATGATGGACCCATGGCGATCGCATCGTTCATGGTTCCGCTCGGTTCACCGGTTCCCGCGTTCCGGCTTCCGTCCATCGACGGGGAGAACGTGTCGGACGGGGACTTCGCCGGGGCGTCCGCGCTGCTGGTGGTATTCCTGTCCAACCACTGCCCGTACGTCCGGCGCATCGAGGACGCCATCGGCGCCCTCACCTCGGAGTACGCGGACAGGGGGCTCGCCACCGTCGCCGTGTGCGGCAACGACACCTCGAACTATCCGGACGACGGGGCCGACCATCTGCGTGAGCAGGCCGAGCGCGCCGGGTTCGGGTTTCCGTATCTGGTGGACGAGTCCCAGGAGACGGCACGCGCGTTCAAGGCCGCCTGCACCCCGGACTTCTTCCTGTACGACGGGCAGCGCAAGCTCGCGTACCGGGGCGAGTTCGACGGGGCTCGCCCCAGGAACGACGTGCCGTCCGATGGAAGCTCGTTGAGGGCGGCGCTGGATCTGGTGCTCGCGGGCGAGGACGTCCCCGAGCCGCACACACCGAGTCTCGGCTGCGGCATCAAATGGAAGCCCGGAAACGAGCCGGTGTAATTACGTGGCCCGTAATCACACCGCTTGAACAACACCGGCTGAGTTACGCCGGAGTCGTTCCGCCCGGCGGTCAGCCGGCCAGGCCGTGTCTGAAGGCATAGGTGACGGCCTGGGCGCGGTCACGGAGGTTCGCCTTCGCGAACAGGTTGTTGATGTGCGTCTTGACCGTCGCCTCCGAGATGAACAGGTCACCGGCGATCTCGGTGTTGGAGCGTCCCTGCGCGATCAGGGCGAGCACCTCGGCCTCGCGGCGGGTGAGGCCGTCGGGCAGGGCGCCTGGCGCGGGACGGCGGGGACGCTCGTCCGTCGCGACCGCCTCGACCAGGCGGCGCTGGACGGCCGGGTCGAGCTGGGCCGCTCCCCCGCGGACGGCGTCGACGGCGCGGGCGATCTCGTAGGCGCCGGCGTCCTTGGTGAGGTAGCCGCGCGCACCGGCGCGCAGAGCGGCGAAGATCGACTCGTCGTCGGCGTAGGTGGTGAGGACGACGATCTCGACCTCCGGGTGGGCCTGTTTGATCCGGCGTGTCGCCTCCACGCCGTCCACGCGCGGCATACGCAGGTCCATCAGGACCACGTCCGGGCTCAGTTCCGCGACCATCTCCACGGCCTGTTCGCCGTCGCCGCACGACCCGGCGACGTCGAGGCCGGGCAGCAGTTCGAGCAGGAGCACCAGCCCCTCGCGCACCACGGTCTGGTCGTCGACGACCAGGATTCTCGTCTTCTCGCTCACCGCGTCCCGTCTTCCGTCACAGCGGCACTGTGAGGGATACACGGAATCCCCCGCCTTCCGGCCCCGTCATGAGGATCCCATCGATCAGCTCGGCGCGCTCCCGCATCCCCACCAGGCCGTACCCGCCGCCGTCCGGTAGCACGAGGGGCTCCGTGCCGCCGCTGTCGGTCACCTCGAGTTCGACCTCGTCGCGGAGGTAGCGCAAGGTCACTCTTGCGCGCGCGCCTGGAGCGTGTTTGCGGACGTTCGTCAGCGCCTCCTGCGCCGTGCGGACGACGGCGAGCCCAGCCTGAGGTGACAGTTCGCGCGGTACACCCGTCACGCGAACATCGCAGGGACGGCCGGTACTCGCGTAGAACTCCTCGGCAAGGTCAGCGATGACCTCCTTGGGCTCTGGGGTCTCGCCGCGCAGCGTGGCCAGCGCCCGCCTGGTCTCTTCCAAGCCCGAGCGGGCGAGGCTCCGCGCGCGCTCCACTCGGTCCAGGGCCTGCACACGGTCGCCGTCCCGGGACAGCAGCAGCCTCGCACCCTCCAGATGGACGATCTGCGCCGACAGCGAATGGGCCAGGATGTCGTGGATCTCCCGGGCGATGTGCGACCGTTCGGCGAGGACCGCGTTGGCGGCCTCCGCGCGGCGGGTCGCCTCCTGCGCGACCTGGTTCTGCCGGCTGGCGATACCGCCCAGGGTGAGACCCGCGAACGCGGACATCAGCCCGAGATCGGCGCCGTCCCGCAGGGCCTCCCCCAGCCCACCGACCGCGGCGATGACGAGCGTGCTCAGCGAAATCCCCCAGGGCAGGGGAAGTCGAACCATGAGCGCCCAGAGGGCGGCCAGGCAGAAGATGAACCCCCGGTCGGCGTGCGGCGTGACCGCGTACAGCGTCACCGCCGCCATCATCGACCCCAGCAGCAGGACGATCCCCAGCCGCCACCACGGGGACTCCCGGTGCCGCCCGACCCACAGGCCGCTCCCCAGCGTCCCGAACATGACCAGGTTGAGCAGAAGGATGCCCAGGCCGGCCCCGTGCGGCGCCGGCCCGGCGTCCGACATGTCCCGGACGTAGGCCGTGAGCGCCCACGCCACCAGGAGACCGACGACGAGGGCGCGGACGAGCCGCTCCGCGAGCGGCGCCCTGCACCTCACGGTAGGACGCCGACCGCTGCGGGACCGTGCGGGCTCCTCGCCCGCGCCCCGGCGACCATGCTCCCGGCGACCGGCGCCGCACCGCAAAGGGACCGGCGAGCGGCCGCCGCGCACGTGGCGCCCACCATGACGGCGGCGGGTGGCGGGATGTCCGGCATGTCCATGGTCACCAACGCTACGACGCCGGTGGCCTCGCGCCCATCGGCGTCAGGCTGGACATCCGTTCTCCACCGCCGGGTGGACGCGCCGCGTCCACCCGGGGGTCACACGTCGATGCGTTCGGCGTCCAACTCGGAGGCGCCGGCCGTGATGAAGGCGCGGCGCGGGGCCACGTCGCTGCCCATCAGCAGATCGAAGACCTTGGCGGCCTCGTCGGCGTCCTCGATGCGGATGCGGCGCAGCATGCGGTAGCGCGGGTCCATGGTGGTCTCCGCGAGCTGATCGGCGTCCATCTCACCGAGGCCCTTGTAGCGCTGGACGGGCTCCTTCCAGCGCTGGCCCTTGCGCTCGAACTCCACCAGCTTGCGGGTGAGCTCGCCGTCGCTGTAGCAGTAGACGTACTTGTCCTGGCCCTTCTTCGGCTTGATCAGCTCGATGCGGTGCAGCGGCGGGACGGCCGTGTAGACCCGTCCCTCCTCCAGCATCGGACGCATGTAGCGGTACAGCAGGGTCAGCAGCAGGGTGCGGATGTGGGAGCCGTCGACGTCCGCGTCCGCCATCAGGATGATGCGCCCGTAGCGGGACGCGTCGATGTCGAAGGTGCGGCCCGAGCCGGCGCCGAT
The DNA here is from genome assembly GCF_043198445.1 of Spirillospora sp. NPDC048823. Taxonomy (NCBI): domain Bacteria; kingdom Bacillati; phylum Actinomycetota; class Actinomycetes; order Streptosporangiales; family Thermomonosporaceae; genus Spirillospora; species Spirillospora sp. NPDC048823. The sequence continues at coordinate 781,545 of NZ_JBICUT010000001.1, forward strand.
CACCTGGATGATCGCAGCGCACTCGGCGTTCTTCAGCATGTCGGCGACGGACGCCTTCTGCACGTTCAGGATCTTGCCGCGGATCGGCAGCAGCGCCTGGAACTCCGAGTCGCGGGCCAGCTTGGCGGTGCCGAGCGCCGAATCGCCCTCGACGATGAACAGCTCGCTGCGGTCGTCGGCGTTGCGGCAGTCGACGAGCTTGGCCGGGAGGGCGGAGTTCTCCAGGGCGTTCTTGCGGCGCTGGTTGTCGCGCTGGGTGCGGGCGGCGATGCGGGTCTTGGCCGCGCCGACGACCTTCTCCAGGACGGCCCTCAGCGGCTGCTTCTGGCCGCGCGGCGGATTCTCGAAGATCTCCCGCAGCTCGCGCATGACGACCTGGGAGACGATGCGGGTGGCCGCGGAGGTGCCGAGGACCTCCTTGGTCTGGCCCTCGAACTGGGGCTCGGGCAGCCGGACCGTCACCACCGCGGTGAGGCCCTCCAGCACGTCCTCCTTGAGGATGTCCTCGTCGCCGTTCTTCAGCAGCCTGGTGGCGCGGAGCTGCTCGTTGACGACCTTCAGCACGGCGCGGTCGAACCCCCGCACGTGCGTGCCGCCCTTCGGCGTGGCGATCACGTTGACGAACGACTTGGTGATGGTGTCGTAGCCGCTGCCCCAGCGCAGCGCGATGTCGACCTCGAGGTCGCGTTCCACGTCGGTGGGCGTCAGGTGGCCCTGGTCGTCCAGGACGGGGACGGTCTCGGTGAAGTGGCCGCGCCCGCGCAGCCGCAGCACGTCGACGAGCGGGGCGTCCTTGGCCAGGTAGGTGCAGAACTCGCCGATGCCGCCGTCGAACCGGAACGTCTCGTCGACGATCTCCTCGCCGCGCTCGTCGCGGACGTCGATGGTGAGGCCGGGGATGAGGAACGCGGTCTGGCGCATCCGGTCGAGGACCAGGGACTGCTCGACCGTGGCGTCCTTCAAAAAGATCTGCAGGTCGGGCCAGAAGCGGACCCGGGTGCCGGTGACCTTCTTGGCGACCTTGCGGACCTGCCGGACGCCGGACCTCTTCTTGAACCGGGCGTTCGGGCGGCCGTCGTCGGCGAACTCGCCGGGCAGGCCGCGCCGGAAGCTGATCGCGTGGGTGTGCCCGTCGCGGTCGACCTCCACGTCCAGGCGGGCCGACAGCGCGTTGACGACGGACGCGCCGACACCGTGCAGGCCTCCGGACGCCGTGTAGGACACCCCGCCGAACTTGCCGCCCGCGTGCAGCCGGGTCATGACCAGCTCGACGCCGGCGAGGCCCGTCTTGGGCTCCAGGTCGACCGGGATGCCGCGGCCGTTGTCGGCCACCTCGAAGGACCCGTCGGCGCGCAGCAGCACGCTGATGTGGGTGCAGTAGCCGGCGAGGGCCTCGTCGACGCAGTTGTCGACGATCTCCCACAGGCAGTGTGCGAGGCCACGGCTGTCGGTCGACCCGACGTACATCCCGGGTCGCTTGCGCACGGCCTCCAGGCCCTCCAGCACCGAAAGGTGCCGGGCGGAGTAGCCGTGCTGGTCTTCGGTGGTCGCTTCGGCGGTCGCGGCGGTCAACGTGCGTGTGCTCCTCGGGGGTAGGACGGTCGGCAGCAGGGTACCCCCGGCCGCCGACAGTCCACCGGCAGGCTCGCCGCCGCCGACGTTGCGGCACGTCTGCGCGGCGGACCCGGACGGTTCGCCAGGTTACCCCGGCCCCGAGCCGCCCTGCCCCCGACTTCTGGACCTGAACGTCCACCTTCGGGTGGGTGTGCCGGGCTCCGCACCCCGCCTATCGTCCTCGGCATGCCGCAAACGATCGAGGTCACGGGCCTACGCAAACGCTACGGGGACGTCCAGGCCGTGGACGGGGTGACGTTCGGGGTCGACCAGGGCGAGTTCTTCGGGATCCTCGGCCCGAACGGAGCCGGGAAGACGACGACGCTGGAGATCATCGAGGGGCTGCGGGAGGCCGACGAGGGGAACGTGTCGGTGCTCGGGATGGCGCCGTGGCCTCGCAACCCCCGCCTGCTGCCCCGGATCGGCGTCCAGTTGCAGGCGTCGTCGTTCTTCGAGCGGCTGACCACCCGCGAGCAGCTGCGGACGTTCGGCTCGCTCTACGGCGTCCCCGCCAAGAAGGCCGACGCGATGATGGAGCTGGTCGGGCTGGACGACAAGGCCGACACCCGGGTCGAGAAGCTCTCGGGCGGGCAGGCGCAGCGCCTGTCCATCGCGTGCGCGCTCGTGCACGGTCCCGAGCTCCTGTTCCTGGACGAGCCGACCGCCGCGCTGGACCCGCAGGCGCGCCGCAACCTCTGGGACGTCCTGCGCGAGATCAGCACGGAAGGACGCACGATCGTCCTGACCACGCACTACATGGACGAGGCGGAAATCCTCTGCGACCGCGTCGCCATCATGGACGCGGGCGAGATCCTCCGGCTGGGCCCGCCCGCCACCCTGGTGCGCGGTCTGGACGCCCCGGCGAGGATCAGCGTGGCCAGCGGCATCCTCGCGGTCGAGGACGCGCGGCTGCTGCCGAGTGCGGACGAAGCCGCCGACGACGGCGTCTCGCTGACCATCTCCACCCGCGACCCGTCGGCGGTGGTCGCGGCGATGGCGGCCAAGGACGCGCTGGACGGCGTCCAGATCCGCGGCGCCACCCTTGAGGACGTCTTCCTGGACGTCACCGGACGGGAGTACAGGGCGTGAGCACGTACCAGAGTTTCAAGAGCCTGTCCCGGGCCATGTACCTGGGCTTCCAGCGGGACCGGACCGCGTTGTTCTTCACCGTCCTGTTCCCCCTGATGTTCCTGGTCATCTTCGGCGGGATCTTCAGCGATCAGACGACGTCCAAGGTCGAGGTCCTGACGCTCGGCAAGGTGCCGGTGCTGGACCAGGCCGTCGCGCAGGGCGGTGACGAACTCGGCAAGGTCATGAAGGTCACCGAGGCGTCCGACCGGGCCGGCGCCCTGCGCAAGGTGGAGAAGGGCGACGTGCACGGCGCCGTGGAGCAGCGCGGCGGTGAGCTGGTCGTCCACTACTCCGCGGCCGACCAGGTCAAGTCGGGGACGGTGCGGGCGCTGATGGACTCGATCATCCAGTCGGCGAACCAGGCGGCCACCGGCAGGCCGCCCGCCTACACGCTCGCCACCGAGCGGGTGGAGGACGACTCGCTCAAGGCCATCCAGTTCTTCACGCCCGCCCTGCTGGGCTGGGCACTGGCTTCGGCGGCAGTCTTCGGGGCCTCCCAGACGCTCGTGACATGGCGGACCAAGGGCATCCTGCGCCGCCTCCAGCTCTCCCCTGCCCCGATCCCCACCGTGTTCGCCGCGCGGGTCGCGGTCAGCGTCGCCGTCGCCCTCGTGCAGTTCGCGCTGTTCGTGCTGGTCGCGCTGCTGCCGATATTCGGCCTTCAACTCGAGGGCGCCTGGTGGATGGCCATCCCGCTGCTGGTCGCGGGCGTCCTCGCCTTCCTGTCGATCGGGATGATCGTGGGTGCGTGGGCCAAGTCCCAGGAGACGGCCAACGCGGTGACGCAGCTCATCGTCCTGCCCATGGCGTTCCTTGGCGGCTCGTTCTTCCCGCTGGAACAGACACCGGGCTGGATGCAGACACTGTCGTACATCTTCCCGCTGCGATACCTGAACGAGGGCATGCTCGACGTGATGAGCCGCGGCCTCGGGCCGACCTCCGCATTGGCCGAAATCGGCATCCTGGTGGGCGTCGCCGCGGGCGGCGCGTTGATCGCCTTGCGCCTGTTCCGCTGGGAGTCCAGCTAACGTGACCTGGGTCACCAATCGCGCCATTCCGCTCTCGGCGTACGAAGAACCAGGTTGGGAACGCCAGCGTCGGGTTAGATGTTGTCCTAAGTACCGACCCCGAGCATGAGGAAGGTGCCGTGACTGGAGCCCTTGCCCCAACCAAGCCGCTGACCGTCGCCGACCGATGCGACCGCTGCGGCGCCCAGGCCTACGTCCGTGCTGTCCTTGTAGGCGGCGGCGACCTTCTGTTCTGCGCCCACCACGGGCGCAAGTACTCAGAGGCGCTCCGCTCTAACGGGGCGGACATTCAGGACGAGACCGACCGGCTCACTGAAACCCCGGCGATCGCTCCAACCGAGGAGCGGTAAACCTCCATATAGCAGGAGCCCTGGAACGGCGGTCACCGGAGACGGTGGCCGCCGTTCACATTCCGCTCCTTCGGCTCTCAAAGAACCAAGGGGACACAACTTCATACTGTAATCGACTGATCACTTATAGTGTTCACATAGGTGACGCGGATCACCATTCCGGATCCGCGCTCACCTGCCGGTGACTTTCTTCACCGAGCCACCGCTTCCGGATCGGCCGCGCCATCGAGGGGGAACGTGCACATCCTGCTGCCGCCGTCGGAGAAGAAGGCCGCCGACGGGGACGGGCCTCCCCTCGACCTGTCCTCCCTGAGCTTCCCGGGGCTCAATCCGGTACGCGAGCGCATTCTGGCGGGACTGGGCCGGGTGTGCCGCCGGAGCGACGCGTCAAGCGTCCTCGGGCTGCCGCCAGGGCAGGCCGAGGAGGCGCTGGCCCGTAACAGGGCGTTGCGGGACGCCCCCACGCTGCCGGTCGCGCGGCTCTACACCGGCGTCCTCTACGACAACCTGGACCTCCCGAACCTGGACGCGGCGGCCGCGGCCGAGCAGATCATCGTCTTCTCGGGCCTGTGGGGCGCGCTGAGGCTCACCGACCGCGTCCCGCCCTATCGGCTGGCCATGGCGGTGTCGCTACCGCCTGGAGGCCGTCTGGGGACATTGTGGCGGCCGGCGATGCGCGACGCCCTCCGGCTGGACGACGACCTGATCGTCGACATGCGGTCCGGACCGTACGCGTCCGTCTGGAAGGCGCCCCAGCCCGCCGTGGCCGTGCGGGTGTTCCGCGAACGGCTCGTCGGCGGCGCCACCGCCGGGGCGGCGGGGCGCAGCCATAGGGGTGAAACACACCGGACCGTGGTGAGTCACATGGCCAAGGCGACCCGCGGGCGGATCGCGCACGACCTTCTCAGGGCGGACGCCGCGCCGCGCACCCCGGACGAGCTCCTGAAGGCCGTCGCCGACCTCGGGTACACCGCCGAACTGAACGGCCCGAACCTCGACGTCATCCTCCGCGACTGAACGACGGCACGGCCGGACGGCGGCACGGCCGACACATGAAGCAGGGCCCCGCCGGTGAGACGGGGCCCTGCTTCATGGTTCGGGTTATCGGGTCAGTCGAGGTAGTCGCGCAGGACCTGGGACCGCGACGGGTGGCGCAGCTTCGACATGGTCTTGGACTCGATCTGCCGGATGCGCTCACGGGTCACCCCGTAAACCTTGCCGATCTCGTCCAGGGTCTTCGGCTGGCCGTCGGTGAGGCCGAACCGCATCGACACCACGCCCGCCTCGCGCTCGCTGAGCGTGTCCAGGACGGAGTGGAGCTGCTCCTGCAGAAGCGTGAAGCTGACCGCGTCGGCCGGGACGATGGCCTCGGAGTCTTCGATGAGGTCACCGAACTCGCTGTCGCCGTCCTCACCGAGCGGGGTGTGCAGCGAGATCGGCTCACGGCCGTACTTCTGGACCTCGACGACCTTCTCCGGGGTCATGTCGAGTTCCTTGGCAAGCTCCTCCGGAGTGGGCTCGCGGCCCAGATCCTGGAGCATCTGCCGCTGCACGCGCGCCAGCTTGTTGATGACCTCGACCATGTGCACCGGGATACGGATGGTGCGGGCCTGGTCGGCCATCGCGCGGGTGATCGCCTGCCGGATCCACCAGGTGGCGTACGTGGAGAACTTGTAGCCCTTGGTGTAGTCGAACTTCTCGACAGCGCGGATCAGGCCGAGGTTGCCCTCCTGGATCAGGTCCAGGAACAGCATCCCGCGTCCGGTGTAGCGCTTGGCCAGCGACACGACCAGCCGCAGGTTCGCCTCCAGTAGGTGGTTCTTCGCGCGGCGGCCGTCCTCGGCGATCCACTCGAAGTCCTCGTTGTCCTCTTCGGACATCGCGGGCCCGTCGGCGGCGAGGCGCTCCTCGGCGAAGAGCCCCGCCTCGATGCGCTTGGCGAGCTCCACCTCCTGCTCGGCGTTGAGCAGGGGGACCTTGCCGATCTGCTTGAGGTAGTCCTTGACCGGGTCGGCGGTGGCTCCGGCAGCCGCGATCTGCTGCGCTGGCGCGTCCTCGTCGTCGTCGCCGAGGGTGAAGCCCTCCTCCTCGGCGGCGGGCGCGGCGCCCTCCGCGGCCTGCTTGCCGGCGGGAACCGCCTTGGGCGCGGGCGCGGGTGCGGCCGGGGTCTCGTCGTCCTCGCTCTCGGGCGCCACCTCGGCCACCACGGCCGTGTCGTCCTCAAGCTCGACGTCCAGGACGGCCAGGTCCTCGAGGTCGACGTCCACTTCGTCGTCGACGTCGGGGTCGTCGCCCGCCTTCTTGGCGGCGGGCTTGGCCGGGGCCGCCTTGGCCGCCTGCACGGCGCCCTTCTTGGCGGGCGCGGCCTTCTTGGCCTTGGCGCCCTTGGCGGGCGCGGCCTTCTTCGGCGGCGCGGGCTTGGCGGCCACCGGGCGCGGCTCGGCGACGGGCTCCTCGGGAGCCGCGTCGTCGCCGACGACGGCGGTCACCGTGTCGGGCTGCTCCTTGGCCGCCGCGGCGGTCCTGGGCTTGCGCGCCGGCGGCGTTCCGCGCTTACGCGGACGCTTGGGCGCCGCGGAGTCGGCAGCGCTCACCATGACGGTCACACCCTCCTTGCTGAGGCTCCGCAGAATGCTGGAGGCCTTCGACACGGGGATGTCGGCCTCCTCGAACGTACGTCGTACGTCGTCGGCTTCGAGGTAACCCTGGGACCGTCCACGCTCGATCAGTTGCGCGATGACGTGATCGTGCAGATCTGACGCTTTCGAGGTCGAGCTAGCAGGCGACACAAATACCTCTCGAACGAACGTGTGGCTTGGTTGACCCAAGTGCCCTGACGGGCCCGGCCTCACACTGGGTGGGACCACACACAGAGGACCTCCCGGTGCGGGACCGCAGCGTACCCGCTATCTCTGGGTCAAGCATTCTGGCACTGCTGCGCATTCCGCCTGTGAAGTCCTACCCGGTAACTCTCCACCTTAGAGGGCGCGGGGCGGTCCTTCGTACGTGCCAGGCCGTCTTCGTGCCGTCGCCGGCGGGCCTCACACAGGTTTGGGCGGGACGTGCAGGGCAAGCACGGTCACATCGTCTACCTGCTCATACCCGGCAAGCATCCGATCGACCAGGAAGTCGACGAGTCTCTCGGGATCTCCTACCACTTCAGGTGGGGCGTCCGCCGCCACGGCGACAAGCTCCTCAAGCCCGGCGTCCACCCCACGCCTACGGTTCTCCACAAGTCCATCGGAATAGAACACCACAGTGTTGCCGGTCTCGATGGAAAAACTTGTCTGCTGTCGCTGGCTCGGCCAGCCGAGCGGCGTTCCCGGCTCCCGCGTGCTCACCCGCGCGGGCGCGTCCGGCGAGATCAGCAGGGGCGGCGGGTGACCCGCGTTGCTGAACTCCCCCTGACCGGTCTCCGGGTCGATGACCACGTACGCGACCGTGGTGAACTGCTCCTCGTCCTCGGTGGCGCTGAACAGGCGATCGAGGCCGGCCAGCACCGCGGCGGGACGCGGGTCGTTCAGCGCGAGGGCGCGCAGGGCGTTGCGGACGCGTCCCATTCCGGCCGCGGCGAGGACGCCCTTGCCCATGACGTCCCCGACGGCCACGGCGAGGCGGTCGTCGGCCAGTCGGAACACGTCGTACCAGTCGCCACCGACCTGGACGTGACGCGTCGCCGGGTTGTAGCGGGCCGCCAGCACCATGCCGGGGAGCTGAGGAAGGTCGCTCGGCAGGAGGCTGCGCTGCAGCTCCTCGGCGGTCTTGTGCTCACGCTCGAAAAGCAGGGCCCGCTCGACGGCCAGGGCGCACTGCCCGGCGAGCGCCTCCAGGAAGACCCGCTCCTCCTCGGTGATCTCCCTGGGCCGGGTGAACGAGAAGCGGAGCGCGCCGATCGGGGCGCCCGCCGCCAGGAGCGGAAGGCCGACCCAGGCGCGTTCTTCGGTGTGCTGGGCGAACAGATCCTTCTCCCCGTGGCCCAGCTGCAGTCGGAGACTGTCGGGATGCTCGGCCAGGAACGGACGGCTCTCGCGCACCGCCACCGACATCACGGTCTGGTCACTGACCTTGATGTCGTCGCGGGAGACGGGACCGGCCTCCCCTTCGGCCCCCGGCTGGGACGGCACCACGATGCTGAGGCGCAGTTTGTCGTCGTCCAGGAGCGCCACGGCGGAGTAGTCGGCGCCGATGGCCGACCGCCCCACTTCGGTGATGACCTGGACGACCTGGGAGACGGTCAGGGCCTCGGCCAGCATCGAGGTCGCCTGCTGGAGGCGCGCGGTGCGCAGAGCGGCCGCCGACAGCTGCTCGGTCAGCCGGCCCCGCATCTCCTCGGCCTCGCGCTGCCCGGTGACGTCGGTGTTGGCGCCGACCCACTCGATGACCGCGTCGCCCTGCCAGATGGGCACGGCCCGTACGTCGAAGTGCCGGTAGGTGCCGCTCTTGGTGCGGATCCTGTAGTTGGTCTCGAAGACCCGGTTCTCCTCGACGCACTCGCCCCAGGCCGCCTCGATCCGAGGACGGTCCTCCGGGTGCACCACCGACTGCCAGCCGCCGACCGCGTAGTCGTCCGGCGTCTGGCCGGTGATCGCGCGCCATTCGGGCGCGTCGTCGATCACGCCGCCCGCCGGGGCGGCGACCCACACCACCTGGGCGCTGGCCTCCACGAGCGAGCGGTAGCGCTGCTCCTTGCGGCGGATGACCTCCTCGGCCCTGCGCCGCTCGGTCACGTCCAGCGCGGTCAGGACGACGCCCAGGTGCTCACCGTCGCCGTCCCTGGCGGGCAGCCACGTGCAGGCCAGAATCCGCTCCTCGAGCACCGTGGCCACGCCGGTGGTGTCGCCGCCGTCCGCTCCGGGCTGACCGGACGGGCCGGGCGGGCCGGACTGCTCACCGGGCGGCACGACCAGATCGAAGTCCGTCATCGGGCGGTCTTCGGCGATCACCTTGCGCAGGGCCGTCTCGAACGCCGTCGCCAGCGCCTCGGGCAGCACCTCGGACGGCCTGCCCCGCTGCAGGTCGCGCACAGGGACGCCCAGAAGCGCCGCGAGCGCGTCGTTGGCCCTGCGGCAACGCAGGTCACGGTCGAAGAACGCCAGCCCACCGGGGGCTTCCGTCAGCAAAGTCGCGTACAGCGCGGCGTCGGACGCATCCATGGGCTGCCCCTCCACCCCTGGGACGCGAGGATGCGGAACGGACGTCTCGGTGCTCATGGACAACACCTCCGCCCCAGAGGGTCCCGTACCGCGCGGCTGGTTTTCATCACTATGAGTGAATGGGAGCAGGCTAGCGCTCCCGCCTCCATCACAACACCGATCGGAGTCAGGTACTCATCATCCCGATGGTTCGTCGCGTACGGAACCCCTGATGAACATCCTCGTTCCCTTCGACTCCAGACGAACCCGTCGGATTCGGACACCGTCGCTGAGGACGCGGGAGGCGGTCCGCCAGGACGGCGAGTAGGAGATGCTACGGCTCCCGGGCATCACTGGGCGTCAACTCGGCTCCATCGGAGTGTTGGGTGCGTTCGTCCATGCCGCGGCCCGGTGAGGGTTTCCACCGCGCCCGAGATCTGTCAGAAGTCTTACGGGGCGGCCGAAACCTGGCATGGCGCGGGCCACAGTGCTCGAATGAAGAGGTGAATGAGGAGGAGCGGCCAGAAGGCAGTCCCGTGGGACGGCGGGTGGTGCTCGGGATGCTCGGCCTCGGCGTGGCGGGGGTCGCCGTGGGGGCGTCCGTGCAGGACAAGGTGAGTCGCGCCTTGGCACCCGTGGGCCCGATCAGCGACGTCATCCCGGCAGCAGGCGGTTTTCGCTACTACTCGATCACCGGGAGCGTGGAGCGGCACAGTGCCGCGACCCACCGTGTGACGGTCAAGGGCCTTGTCGACAAGCCCCAGGCCTTCCGCATGGCCGACCTGGCGAAGTTGCCGCAGACGGCGCTGGAGAGGGATTTCCAGTGCGTGACGGGTTGGCGGGTCCCGGACGTGAAGTGGGCCGGGGTGGCGCTGCCCGATCTGCTCGACGCGGTCGGCGTATCGCCGAAGGCCCGTGCCGTGCGATTCACGTCCTTCGACGGCGTCTACACCGAGTCGCTGACGCTGGAACAGGCGCGACGGCGGGACGTCCTGGTGGCGACGCAGATGGAAGGCAAACCGGTCACACACGATCACGGCGGGCCGACGCGGCTCTACGTCGCTCCCATGTACGGCTACAAGTCGCTGAAATGGCTTGGCGGCATCGAACTGACCGACGAGCTCGTTCCCGGTTACTGGGAGAACCTCGGATACGACGTGCATGCCTGGGTCGGGCGGTCGAACGGGCGTGACGATGTCCCGACCTGACGTGCCGCACCATGGCGTGTTGCAGCGTGACGCGGTCTCGTCCAGGCGGGTCCGGCTGGAGCGGTTCACACGTGCCGAGCGGGCGATTCACCACGTGGCCGCGCTGTTGATGCTGATCTGCCTGGTGACCGCGGCGTTGTTGTACCTGCCGGTGCTGTCGACGCTTGTGGGCTACCGAGAGGTGGTCAAGACCGTCCACGTGTGGTGCGGGTTCGCGCTGCCCGCGCCGATCGTCCTCGGCCTCGTGTCCCGCGCCTTCAGGGCCGATCTCCGGCGGTTCAACAGATTCGCCCCGCACGACTGGCAATGGCTCAAGAGCAGTGACCGCAGGGTCGTGCGCGGCGGCCGCGGGATCTTCCCCGTGGGCAAGTTCAACGCGGGGCAGAAACTGAACGCGGCGTTCACCGCCGGGGCGATCCTCATCATGCTCGGCACCGGCGAGATCATGACCTTCCCCGGCCCATGGGGAGACCGGTGGAGGACGGGCGCCACGTTCGTCCACGACTGGCTCTTCCTCCTCATCGCCGCGGTGACCGTGGGGCACCTGTGGGAGGCGTTCCGCGACCGCGGCGCGCTCGACGGGATGCTCACCGGGCGGGTCGATCTCGATTGGGCGGCGCGGCACCACGCGGGATGGGCCGACGCCATGCGGCGGCCATCACGAAAGGCGCAGGTCACGCCGATGGACGCCGATCCGGACGAGACCTCTGCGGAAGACGGCTCAGACTTTGCGAAACGACGCCCCGGTATGTCTTGACTCTCCCCACAAAAGCGCTGGAATGGGACATCGAGGCGGGGTTCGCGCGGAAGCTCCCGAGCCGGGGTCAGTCCGTACGCGCTTCGTCTCGGCCGGCGGCGTCCCCGTCCGCCGGATCCCCGCGTGCGGAGGTGTGCGCAAATGCATGCACTGGCCGATCACCGGAGCGAGGCTCGCGACGAGCTCACACAACGGCTTGGCGACGAGTTCGCGACCTTTCCCCTGGACGCGGTGCACCGGTGCGTGGTGGACGTCCAGGCGTGCATGGCCCATCTGGGGCTCGATGCCACGCCCGCCAGAGTCGAACGGATGGCGCGCGAGCATCTCACCGGAAAACTGAAGTCGGCGCCGCCTTCCGGCTGCGCGCCGGCGGACGGAGTGGACGGCTGAGCAGCCGGCAGCATCCGATGAAGGGACTGCGCGTACCCTGTGGGCGTTGTACACGGGCACCTGCGGGATTGTGCACGTGCCCTGCGGTGCGGTTGCCCAGCGGGTCTCGGACATGTCCTGCACATCACCCGCGCCGGATCTGAGAGGCTAGAAGCGTGAGTCCCCGCAGCCGCCACCGCTCCACCGGGGACCCTGGCTGGGACGGATCGACGCCCCCGGACGAGGTCTCGGCGATTTTCGACGGCATGCTGCAGCACGCCCGCGAACTGCTGGCCGTGCGCAGCCCCCTGGACGCCGAACTCATCGTCAGCGAGATCCTCGGGGCCTGGTGGGGGCACCGGGTACCGGACGGCGACGTCGAGGAGGTCATCGGCGAGGCCCTCGTCGACTACGCCAGGACGGCCGGGACACCGGCCGCGCTGGCACTGCTCACCGGCATGGCCTACATGGGCACGCCGCGGCAGGCGGCCAGGGCGGAGCGTGCGGCGCTCGAACTGATGGAGAACGGGGTCGCCAGGCCGGGGTGGGCGGACCGCGTCGGAATGGTCGCCCCCGAGGGCTGCTACGTGTCCAGGGACGTCTTCGGCGACCAGGACTCCATCGTCTGCACCTACAGCTACGGAGGGGCCGAACGGCACGCCCTCGTCATCCTGGTCGACCGCAACAAGGCCGGGGCCGTCCAGCCGGCGGGCGACCCGTTCGCCCCCGCCGCGCGCGCCGGACGGCCGCCGACGAGCGGGATGGTCAGGGACGCCTGGGTCTCGTCGCGTGTCGACAAGCTCCTCGACCACTGCCGCCGCGAAGGCCGCGACAACCCGCTGATGCGGTTCGAGCAGCTCGACCCGCGCGACACCAAGGCGCTGCTGTGGAGCGCACTGGACCTCACCGACGACACCGACGATCCGCCGGTGAACGAGAACTTCGGCACCTACCACGCCTTCGTCCGGGCGCGGGTGGACATCCTGCCGCCGGGCGGCCGGCTGCCCCAGCCGCCGGTGTACGGGCGCGACAGGCGCGCGACGATCGCCGCGCGGTTCCTCGCCTCGGACGAGGCCGAGGGCCTGTCCGACCGCTCCGCCGCCAGCCGGTGCGTCGACCGCATCATCGACTACGGCTGCACGCACGACTTCGGCCGGCCGCTGCGGGTCAGCCCCCTCAAATGCGAGATGTTCCTCCTCGACTGGCTGCCACGGAAGGTTTTACTTTCCCCGACGGAACAAGATGCTGTACCTCACGTACTGGCCGCGTGGGTGCGGTGGGCGGGCAACCGCACAGGGCTGCCCGAGGAGGGCATCAGGGCGACGCTGGACGCCCTCTGGGACGCCACAGCGAAGTTCTCCGACGCCTACCGCGACCCGTCCGCGTACGGCCTCGACCGTGAACTGGTCGGACGGCTGCTGCCGGACGGCGACCTGGAGGCGCTGCCCCGCCGGGCGTTCGCCCTGCCGTTCCTGTCGGGCACGCACCGCCGGTCCGGGCGGCACGGATTCATCAACCTGTCGACCTTGGATCCCGCCGACCCGGACGACCGCCGCGTCGTCCTGGAGTTCGAGCATCCCGGCGCCGACGAGGAACACATCGAGGCCCACGAACGCCTCACGGAACGGCTGTGGGACGGCGAGCCGCCGCAGTTGTGGGATACCGCCCAGTCGCTGCTCGACGTCGGCTACGAGCGCCATGAGATCCTGCACAAGCTCATTGACGTCCTCGACCGTTCCGGGAACGATCCCGAGGCTCTCCGCGAGGCCCTGCGTGTGCTGCGTCACGAACCCCCGCCCGAGTGAACTCCCGGTTTGCGCGCGGCGTCCCCGGCGACAATCATCGGGTCTCGGGCATGGTCTCGCGGGGGCCCGGGGACCGGCCCCCGGTCGTAGGGAGTGATCTTGTTGGAGTGGTCCGAGTTCGCCCGGCGGCTGGGGCGTGAACTGGCGGGTCTCGAACGGGACACCATCCTCATCGTGCGCGAACGCGATGAGAGCCGCCACTACGTCCAGGCCATGCGCGAGCCCGACCGGCTCTACGCCGAGGCCGTCAGCAACAACTTTCTCGATGGGCCGCTGCTGCTCACGCTGGCCGACGAGGAGGTCATGAGCGACGCCGGCTGGCGTCCGCCCACCGAGCCCGCCCCGCGCAACTGGTGGACGGAGCTGCCGGAGTTCGGCGTGCCCGGCGGGATGCTGTCGGTGTCCGACGGCGACTTCTCGCGGCTGGCCGACGTGATGGTCACCGCGCTCCGCGACGTCCAGGGCATCCGGCGGCCGTCCGATCTCGTGTACGAGTCGTTCCACCGGCACGGCACCGGCCTGATCGAGCTGCTCGACTTCGGCATCGACGTCGCCGACTCGTCGCGGGTGAACCAGCGCCGCTCCTCGTCCGGCGGCGCGGTCGGCGAACCGCCCGGCGGCCCGCTCGCGGGAGCCGATCCCCTGCCCGCGGGCACCCACCCAGCGGGGATCTCGATGCCGCTGCAGGCGGAGGGCCCTCCCGGCGCGGACGCCGACCTTCTCGAACTCCGCCTGGCCGAGGCCAAGTCGAGCGGCGACAACGCCACGTACTTCCAGTTGCTGGCGAACGCCGACCTGGTGCTTCCCGCGACGGCGTCCGCGGTGGAGGATCCCGACCGCGCCGAGTTCCCCGCCACCACCGTCGGCGGCGACACCTACGTCACGGTGTTCACCTCTCCCAGCGCCCTGGCCCGCACCGGCGACCGGCACCCCGGTCTCTACCGGCGCACCTCGTTCGCGCGGCTGGCGGCCGGCTGGCCGGACCCCGCGTGGCGTCTCGCGATCAACTGGGGCCTGCCGAGCGAGGTTCTCCTGGACTCGTCCGTCATCCCCCGCCTGCACGGAGGCCCGGACGCTCCGCCGCCCGCCGAGCCAGACGTCCCCAACCCGTACGGGACGGTCGACCCCAACGCGCTCGCTGGGCCCAACCCCGTCGCAGGTGGCTCGCTCCCCACCGTGAACGGTTCGGCCCCCAGCGTGGACGACGCACACGACGATTCCCATACGGCGATCGACCCGTTCACGGCGGCCGATCTGCGGGCGGCACTCGAAGCCGGGGATCCCGCACTGCCCCTGGAGACCGGCGCCGGCGCGGAAGCGGTGCCCGCCGACCCGCAGCCTCACGAGCCGCAGGCCGCAGGACCGGCGATCCCCGCACCGGAGCCGCCGAGCCCGCCACTCCCGGAACCGCCACGCCCAGAGCCTGAGCACCTTCAACCCGAGCCCGTGCGCCCCGAGCCCTTGCAATCTGAGCGGCTCGAACCCGAACGCCCGCAGCCCGAGCACCTTCTGCCCGAGCCCCGACAGTCCGAGCCCCCCCAGCCCGAACATTTTCAGCCCGAGCCCCTCCAGCAGCCTGAGCCCCCGCAGCCTGAGCTCGTGCAGCCTGAACTCGTGCAGCCTGAGCACCTGGAGCCCGGGCGCCTCGAACCCGAGCCCGTGCAGCCCGTGCAGCCCGTGCAGCCCGTGCAGCCCGAGCGGCGCGAAGCCGAACGTCTCCAGCCCGAGCGCATGCAGCGCGAGCGGCTCGAACCGGAGCGTGTCGAGGCAGAGCGTGTCACGCCGGAGGCGGACGCGGCGCTTCCGCTGGGTGCGCCGACGAGCAGGCGGTCCGCCGTCCCGGAGCAGCAGGCCGCGGGCGTCCCGATACGGCTGCCCCACGGCGCCCGCCTCTGGCGCTGGACCGGCGAGGGCGACGAGACGCCCCTCGCGGTCTACGACGCCGTCGGCGGTGTCTGGGCGCCGGTGAGGGCCGACGCCGTTCCGGCACCGTGGACCGAGTGACGCCCCGTTCGGCTACCGTCGAGTACGGCACCCGCACCATGGACGTGAAAGTGGATCCCGAGTGGACTGGAACGACTTCGCCAAACGACTGACGCTGGAGCTCTCCCGGCTGCCGGTCACGTCGTTCCTCATCGTGCAAGGCCCCAGCGGGCTGCCCTACGTCCAGGCGATGAGGGCCGAGGGAGTGCTCGACGCCGAAGCGGTCAGCAGCGAATTCCTGCCCCGCCCGCTCGCCTCGCGGCAGGAGCGGCGGCTCAGGGCGCTCGGCTGGGAACCGCCGGACGAGGAGGAACGCAAGAACTGGTGGCACCAGTTCTTGCTTCGCGACCGCGGTGGCGCCCGGGCCTCGGCCGAGCAACTGGAGGCCTGCGCGCTCCTCGCGGGGCTGATGGTCGGCGCGTTCCGTGACGTCTACCGCGTCGAATCGCCGCTCGAACTCGTCTACCAGGCGAGCCGGTCCGGTCCCGAGGGCGGTCCGCTGGCGCTGCCGGGGCTCGGAATCCCGCTGGCGGTCCCCGATGCGGACGCTCGCCCCGACGCGCGTCCTGCCCGTCCCGCGGGTTCCACGCTGGAGACCGCGCTCGCGGAGGCGCGTGAACGAGGCGACCAGCACGGTTACCTGGACCTGCTCGCACGCGCGGTTCTGTATCTGCCCGCTCCCGGCGACCCGGGGGCCGCCGAGCACCAGTTCGCCACCGCCCAGTTCGGGGACGGCACGTTCGTCCTGGCGTTCACCTCCCCCGAGGCGATGGACCGCTCCCTGCAGGGCCAGGCGATCCACCACAGGCAGGCGTCGCTGTCGGAGCTGTCCCGCCACTGGCCGCATCCGGATTGGCAGCTCGCGGTCAACCCGGGCCTCCCCAGCGCGTCCTATCTGGACGCCACCGCGCTGTTCGAGCCGGAGGAGCCGCGGAAGCCCGCCGACCCGGCGCCGCCGGCACCGACGGACGTCCGTGTCGCGGGCGCCTCGTCCCGCACCGGGACGCGCGGCGGCTCCACCGGCGACCGGCGGGCCCCCAGGCGGCCGGAGAGCTCCGCCCCGCCGCGGACGGAATCTCCCGCACCCTCGGACCTCCCCGCGGCCTCACAGGAGCCCACACGCCCGCCCGTCGACTCTTCCGCGCCCCGTGCCGCGGCACCTCCTCCGACGCGGCGGCCCGAGGCCCCCGCGGCCCCCGCGGCCCGGGAGACCGTCGGCGACCCGCGGGGCATCCCGGTGCTCGGGCACGGCGGGTCGGCGAAGCCGTCCCGGGAGACGCCGAGCGACCCGCAGGGCCTCCCCGTGGCGCCCGCCTACGGCCGGCGTGAGGCCACGGAGACGGTCTCCAGGCACCACACCGTCCCGGCCGGCCCGCAAAGCACCGCACCGAACGCAACCGCCCCGGCGCAGAGCCCCAACCCGCCGCCGAACCCTGTGCCGAGGCCGGCGCAGAGCCCGCCGCAAAGCCCGCCGCCGAACCCTGTACCGAGACCGGCGCAGAGCCCGCCGCCGAACCCTGTGCCGAGACCGGCAAAGAGCCCGCCCCAGGGCCCGCCCAGCGGCGTGCCAGGCAAGAGCGCTGCGGCTCAGGCAACACCCGTCTACACGCAGAACCGAACAAGCGCGCCCCAGAGCGGAGTGCGCGACACACGGACGGACCCCGTCGCCCCGCACGCCGGGTCCGGCGCCGGCATGGACGCGCCAACCCGCCCGCAGAACGCGCCGGGCGGGCGAGGGCGGGAGCGGCGGATCCCGACACAGGACGTCCCTGTCGCCGGCCGTGAGAGCGGCGGCGCGGCCGAGAAGCGGAAGGCCCCCGCGAAGGACCCCGGCCAGAAGGGCCAGGCTCCGCCGGACGGCGCGTCCCCGGTCGTGGTGATGCAGAAGGTGGTGCGGCCCGAGCACGTGCAGCACTACCTGGAGGGCGGCTACGACCTGGTCGCCGGCTACGTGCACCGCTTCAAGGACGTCCGGGAGATGACGACTCCCGGCGCGCTGATCCGCTGCCTCGGGCTGGTGTACGAGGGTTCGCCGTTCACGCCCGCGGACGAGGAGATCCACGCGATCCGGTGGCCGGCGGTGAAGCCGCCGCTGTTCCGGCGGCCGCTGGGCGGGATCGACGAGTGGAGCATGGGGATCATCCCGGGCGGATGGGTGATCGAGAAGGCGCCGTTCCCGGGTTCGGGGTACGCGCCGGGCGAGGGGCCCGCCATCCCGGAGTTCAAGATCGAGAGTCAGCGGCTGCCGCACGGCGCCGAGATGTACCGCCTCACCGCGAACGGCCGGGAGGCGCTGGTGGCGAGCTACGACGCCGATCTGCGCAGATGGCTGCTGAAGCAGCAGGAAAGGCCGGGGGGACGGGCATGAGCATCCGGCACGGCTTCTACGCGGGCTGGCGCGGCGCCGACTACGAGGCGAGCCCGGACGGTGACCGCGTGCGCCTCTACGCCTCTCGGCACACCGACGGTTTCAGGCAGGTGATGCCCGACCGGTACATCCATGTGGTGCCGCTGGAGGACGTCGACCATCTGCAGTACGTCACGACACACTGTGTCTGGCGCGGTGAACCGTTCGTCGTGCTGGGCGAGCATGAGGGCTGGTTGCGCGTCGAGTACAGCGGCGGCAAGGCGCCGGTGGCGGAACGGCTCGGCCTGGAGGTGTTCGACCGCGGCGTCTACCAGGCGTGGGCGTCCGAACACGAGGTCGAGGACGTCCGCGAGGAGACCGTCTGAGCTGAGATAATCGGGTTGGGAGTCTTGCCATGGCGGTCATCGACATCAACGCCGATCTCGGCGAAGGGTTCGGCATCTGGGAACTGGGCGACGACCTGGCGCTGCTGGACATGCTCACGAGCGCGAATGTGGCGTGCGGGTTCCACGCGGGCGATCCTCTGATCATGCGGCGGGTGTGCGCCGCGGCCGTCGAGCGCGGGGTGACCATCGGCGCGCAGGTGTCGTACCGGGACCTGGCCGGTTTCGGACGCCGCGATATGGAGGTGCCCGCGGCGGAGCTGACCGCCGAGATCCTCTACCAGCTCGCGGCATTGGACGGCATGGCGCGCACGGAGGGCGGACGTGTCTCCTACGTCAAGCCGCATGGGGCGCTCTACAACCGGGTCGCCCGTGACGTCGTCCAGGCCCGCGCCGTGGCCGACGCGGTACGCGCGTACGATCCTTCGCTTCCGCTGCTGACCCTTCCGGGTTCCGCGGTGCACGACGTCGCCGATGGGCTCACCGTGGTCGCCGAGTGCTTCGCCGACCGGGCCTACACGCCGGCGGGTGCGCTGGTGTCCCGCAAGGAGCCGGGGTCCGTCATCCACGATCCGGACGCCGTCGTTGAGCGGGTCGTTCAGATGGCCGTGGACGGCATCGTCCTGGCGGCGGACGGTACCGAAGTCGCGTTGAAGGCTCGTTCGGTCTGCGTGCACGGCGACACTCCGGGCGCGGTGCCTCTGTTGCGGGCCGTCCGGGTGGCGCTGGCCGAGGCGGGCGTCGCGCTGGAGTCGTTCGCATGAAGGTGCGGCGGGCCGGTGACGCGGCCCTGCTGGTGGAGACCGCGGATCTCGCGACCGCGCACCGGTTGAACGCCGCGCTCCGGAACGAGCCTCTGCCCGGCATCGTGGACGTCGTCCCCGGGGAGCGGAGCGTCCTGGTGGTGGCCGATCCATCGGCGGATCTGGCGGGTCTCGCGGCGCGGCTCCCGCACCTGCGGCTGCCGGAGGACGCCGGCGGCGACGCGGAGCCGGTGGAGTTCCCGGTGGTCTACGACGGCGCGGATCTCGACGAGGTCGCCGACCTCACCGGGCTGTCGCGCGACGAGGTCGTCCACCGGCACTCGGCCGCCACGTACACGGTCGCCTACCTGGGCTTCTCCCCGGGATTCGGCTACCTGACGGGGCTCGACCCGGTGCTGCGGGTGCCGCGCCGCGCGTCGCCGCGCACGTCGGTCCCGGCGGGTTCGGTCGCGATCGCGGACCGGTACGCGGCCGTCTACCCGTCCCGGTCGCCGGGCGGCTGGCGGCTGCTCGGACGCAGCGGGCTGCGGCTGTGGGACGTGACGCGCGACCCGCCGTCGCTGCTGCGGCCGGGCATGCGCGTCCGATTCGTTCCCCGGGGGTCTTCTTGATCGAGGTCGTCCGGCCCGGGCCGCTGGCGACCGTCCAAGATCTCGGCAGGCCCGGCCGGGCCCACCTGGGCGTCCCGTGTTCCGGCGCCGCCGACGAGCGCGCCTTCCGCCTGGCCAACAGGCTCGTCGGGAACCCGGAGGGCGCGGCGGCACTGGAACTGACGTTCGGCGGGGCGGCACTGCGTTTTCACCGGCACGCCTGGGTCGCGGTCACGGGTGCGCCCGCGCCGCTGCGCATCGGCGGCCGCGCCTGCGGGACGCACGCGCCCGTCCACGTCGCGGCCGGCGCGCTGGTGGAGGTGGGCACGCCATCGTCGGGACTGCGCAGTTACGTCGCCGTCCGCGGTGGCGTCGCCGTCGACGAGACGCTGGGGAGCCGTTCGACCGACCTTCTGTCCGGGCTCGGCCCCGCGCCCCTGTCATCCGGGGACCGCCTTCCCCTCGGTTCCGCCACGGGGCTCGCGGAGATCGCCGTCGACGTCGCGCCCGTCCCGCCCATGCAGGAGACGCCGGTGCTGCGCATCCTGCCGGGTCCGCGTGAGGACTGGTTCACCGAGGACGCGATGGCCACCCTCATGTCCACGCCCTATGAGGTGTCGCCGGACTGCAACCGTGTGGGTGTGCGGCTGGACGGCCCGCGCATCGTCCGCGCGCGCGCCGGCGAAATCGGCAGCGAAGGCATGGTCACCGGTGCGCTTCAGGTGCCGCCCAGCGGGATGCCGATCATCTTCCTGGCCGACCATCCGACGACCGGCGGCTACCCCGTGGTCGCGGTGCTCGCCTCCGCCGCCGTCGCCGACGCCGCGCAACTGCGGCCCGGCCAGCGCGTCCTGTTCCGCCTCTGACCGTTCCGTCCCCAGCCGTTCCGCCTCTAGGTCAACGGCGCGGGGACGGACCAGTCCAGGTGGGAGACGTCGTTGAATCCGCGGATGGACGACAGGCCGCCGAGCCTCACCAGCAGGGAGATCGACGCGTTGTCCGGGGGGAGGAACGCGAACCGCCTGGCCCCCGTCACGGACGCGAGCGCCTGCGCGATGACACCGCCGTGGGTGAACACCGCGACCCGGCCGCCCGCGTGTGCGGCCGCGAGGCGCGTGAGGCTCTCGTCGACGCGCGCCGCGAACGCTTCGTGGTTCTCCGCCCCGGGGATGACGTCCCAGCGTTCCTCGGTGAACATCCGCTGCACCACCGGGGTGTTCTCGGCGACCATCTTGCGGAACATCCCGCCTTCCCATTCGCCGAGGTGCACCTCGCGCAGGCCGGCCTCGACGCGCGGCTCCAGCCCGAGCCTGCGCGCCAGCGGCGCCGCGGTCTGCGCCGTGCGGCGCAGGGTCGTCACGTAGATGGCGTCGAGGCGTTCGTCCGCGAGCCGCTCACAGACCCGCTCGGCCTGTTCACGCCCCTCTGGCGCGAGGTCGGGGTCGCCTTGACCGTCCACGAGGGGGAACGGCCGCTCCGGGCGGGCGGGCGCGGAGGCGCCGTGCCTGATCAGCAGAAGCTCGGCCGCACCGTCCGGCGCCTTGTACCGCTTCTGCCCGTACTCGAGCGGCTCGTCCCGCTCGACCGGCTCGCCCGTCTCGTCTCGCTGTTCCACGGAACGGCACCCTAGACGAACGGCCTGAACCCGCCGTGAACCGGGGCCGCCGCACATCTTTCGGTGCGGCGGCTCTCACTGCAGCAGCGCCGCCAGGCGGCTCAGCCGGTCCTTGAGCGGAGCGGCGGGGATGTCCTCGAACGGGGTCACGGCCACGTCACCGCCCTTGGCCTCCCAGACACCCGCCACGCGCCCCTCGTGCAGGACGACCGGGGAGATCCAGCCCGCCGCGCGGCTCACGTCCTTGCGATGCTCGGCGGGCACCAGGTAGGTCGCGGACGTCCCGGCCCCCAGGACGTACTGGTCGAACGCGCCGAGCAGCCGGACGGACGTGCTGGGCGCGGTGGCCAGAAGCTCGTCCAGGTGCTCCCGCAGCACGTACATCTGCACGCCGTCCACCTCGACGGTGGAGAGTGCTTCCTCGGCGGCCGCGAACCAGTTCTTGACGTCCTTCTTCCGGTTCATCTTGCGCATGAGCCAGTTGTCGAACATGTCGGGGGTCGCGGGCCCGTGCGCGCCCAGGAACGCATGGATGACCGTCCGGGCGGCGTCCTCCACCGGCGGCAGGCCCGTCCAGCCGGGCAGCCACCTCTCCGGCGAGGTGAACGTCACGCGTGTGCCCTGCGGCGGCCCCTGGCAGAGGACACCCCACCAGGCCAGTGGTTTGAGCAGCGTGCTCCAGCCGGAGCCGAGCACGTCGGCGAGATGCCGTGAGCCGGTCTCCTCGACGACGGCCGCGGTGAGCTCCTCGCGGGTGAGGACCGCCCCATCGGCGAGGGCGTCCCCCGCCGCCTCGGCGATCGCCTCCAGGTCGGCGGGCGTGGCCCCGAAGGTTTTCTGCCAGGCGGGCTTCTCCCAGTTGCGGACGGCGGCGGACAACACGAGATGGGCGGCGGCCTCGTCGGCGGGCAGCAGGTGCAGGGTTCCCCGCGCGGCCCACGTCTTGACGAGGGTCCGTTCGTCGAGCAGCGCCCGCGCCACGGCGCCCTTCTCGGGAGCCGCCTGCCGCACCGCGACCGCGAGTTCCGCCGACGAGGCGACCTGCGCCTGCACCCCGGCCAGGCGCCGCGCGATCTGCACGGCCGACGCGTCGCCCGGAGAGTCGATGAACTGCCGCCGCATCCGCCAGGCGAGCACTTGGGCCCACGTCACCGAGGTCATGCCCCGATTACAGCGCATGCCGCCGACGGGACGTGCCCGGGGCTCACCTCACGCCAGCCGGTGGGTGACGTCGGCGAACGCGTCGCGGACGTCCTCGGTGGTGAGGAGCGTGAGGTCGTCGGCCGTCGCGGCGTCGCCGAGTTCGGCGGCCCGCAGCGCCCGGCACGCACACGCCTTCTCGTACATGGAGCGGGCGAAGCGGCCGTTGCCCAGCTCGTCGATCCGGCCCGCCCCGCAGACGCGCTGGAAGACCAGGGCGAGGTCGTCGAGGGCGCGTTCCTCCCAGTGGTCGCCGCCCTCCTCGGCGATGAGCTGGGCGATGCGGAGCAGTTCGTCAGGCCCGTAGGACGGGAAGTCCACGCGGACGTCGAACCGTGAGGCGAGCCCAGGGTTGGACGACAGGAACCGGTCCATGTCGCCCTCGTAACCGGCCAGGACGACGACGAGGCGGTCCCGGTCGTCCTCGGCGCGCTTCAGCAGGGTCTGCACCGCCTCGGCGCCGAACGCGTCACCGCCTGAGTAGCCGGGGTTGGTCAGCGAGTACGCCTCGTCGATGAACAGGATGCCGCCGAGCGCGGAGTCGACGATTTTGTTCGTCTTCAGCGCGGTGGCGCCCAGGTGCTCACCGACGAGGTCGGCGCGCTGGGCCTCGACCACCTCGGGACGGGCGAGGAGGCCCGCCGCGGCGAAGATGCGGCCGAGCACGCGCGCGACCGTCGTCTTGCCGGTGCCGGGCGGCCCGGTGAAGACGAAGTGGCGGGTCGGCGGCCGGGTGACCAGGCCCTGGTCGTGCCGCATCCGGGCTACCTGGAGCTGGGCGGCGATCTCCCGGACCTGCCGCTTCACGGGTTCGAGTCCGATCATCGCGTCGAGCGAGCCGAGCGCCTCGTCCAGCGTCGGCGTCTCGGCGTAGCCGCGGTACCGCTCGGTGACCTCGGCGAACGCGGTCTCGACGTCCTCGGCGCGCAGGGTGACCAGGTCGTCGGCGCTGGGGTTGGCCGGTCCCGTGGAGGCGGAGACGGCGTCGACGACCCGCACGTCCCGCGCGCGCGCCGCCGCCTCGGTCAGCGACCGGACGAACCTTCCGTTCCCCAGCTCATCGACGATGCCGCGCCTTTCGGCCTCCTCGAACCGGACGGCGAGGCGCTGCCGGGCCTCCGCGTCGAGGCGGTCCTCGCGGAGCCCGGTGTGGTAGTCGGCGATCTGCAGCAGTTCGGACGGACTGTACGACGGGAAATGCACGCGCGTCCCGAACCGTGAGGCCAGCCCGGGGTTGGAGTCGAGGAACTCGGCCATCTGCGCGTCGTATCCCGCGAGGATGATGACCAGGTTGTCGCGGTCGTCCTCCGCGCGTTTGAGAAGTGTCTGCACGGCCTCGTCACCGAACCGGTCGGGCTGCCCTTCGGCGGAGTTGGCCAGGCTGTACGCCTCGTCGATGAACAGCATCCCGCCGAGCGCGGAATCGACGAGCCGGTTGGTCTTGATGGCCGTGGCGCCGAGGAACTCACCGACGAGGTCGGCCCGGTGCGCCTCGACCACGGTCCGCTCCGGCAGCAGCCCGAACGCGTAGAAGATCTTGGCCAGGACGCGCGCCACGGTGGTCTTGCCCGTACCGGACGGTCCGACGAACACGAAGTGCCGCATCGGCTTCTCCGTGGGGACCCCGGCGGCGGCGCGCATGTGCGCGGCCTCGATGGACGCGGCGATCGAGCGGACCTGCCGCTTGACCGGCTCAAGCCCGATCATGCCCTCCAGTTCGGCGAGTGCTTCGGCCACGGATATCTCAGGCACCTTTTCCGTTCGGGGCTCGGCCGGGCCGGCCCGGTCGGCGGCGGTGGCGGCCGCCTGCGCCGCGGCGCGCTGCCCGTGGCCCGCTTGCGTGGCAGCCGATGCGGCGGCGGCGTCATCGGCCGGGCCTCGCCCGTCGGATCCGCCGCCGGGCTGGTCGGATCCGCCGGAACGGTCGGACCGTCCGGGCCTGCCCGGCCTGTCCCCCTTATCGGCCCGGTCGGGCCGTTCACGCCTGTCGGGGCCGGACGGGTTCCTGCGCGGCCCTGCCGTCCCGTCCCCCTTCGGCCCGGCCTGTTCCTGCACCCAGCCGGTCTCGTAGGCCTCGGCGGGCACCGCGCGCCGTGCCTGGTCCCAGCGGTAGGCGAGGACGGCGAGGGCCGCGGCCCAGCCGGGCGCCACACTCGCCTCCGGCAGCAGAGGGACCACCGCCGCCGTCACCACGCCGGCGGCGCCCAGGGCGAGGAGCGCGGTGCGCCACGGCGTGTACCCGCGCAGACGGAACGCGACGACCGCCACGGGCAGTGCGAGCACCGCCAGGAGCAGCGCGGGGTTCAGGTAGGGCGGCCGCCCTTCACCGGGGAAGAGACCTCCCAGAGGCACCGACAGCGCCAGCCAAGACACGATCACCGCGACGACCGTCATGCCCGTGGGCGACCGCAAGGTCAGATGGACGACCACGAGCAGGATCACCGTGGCCGCCGCCGCGCGGAGGATCGGCCCGTCCAGCACGACCACGGCCGACAGCACGAGCGCGACCGACAGCACCCCGCCCAGGAACCGCACGCCCGGGGTGACCTGGAAGTAACGCCACCGCAGGCGCTCGAAAAGATCCCGTGCCGCGGCGTCCTTCGCCGGGCGGGAACGCGATCTGCCGAACAAAGCCATCAGAAGCGAGTAAAGCGCAGGACCGCCCGGAACGGGACTCCCCGCGCGCGGTTCGTTGACTCCCCACACCGCGGCCTGGTGCGGAACGGAGAAAACCCCGACCCGGAGCCAGGACATTCGTCGTGTCCACAACGATGTTCGGCATGATGGGGCTCACGATCTAAGGAGAATTTTTGACCGACTCCACCCACGCTCTGCCCGGACTGGACTCCGCCCCAGCGGCCGCCAAGGACGTCCCACGCGTCGCGGGCTACGAGATCGAGGACGAGCTTCAGGCCGCGCCGTCCGGCAGCAGCCGTCCCATCAGGATCGCCGGGGTGGACGAGGTCGGCCGCGGCGCCTGGGCCGGCCCGGTCGTCGTGTGCGCGGCGGTCACCGACCTGACCCCGCCGCCCGTGCTGAAGGGCAGAGGCGACAGGACGATCGGGCTGACCGACTCCAAGCTCCTCACCGAAGCCCACCGTGAGTCGTTCGCCGAACTGCTGCCCGGCTGGCTCGCCGGGCACGCCATCGGCGCGTCCGGCCCCGAGGAGATCGACGAGGTCGGCATGACGGAGGCGCTGCGGCGCGCCGCCGTCCGCGCCCTGGAGGCGCTGCCCGTCGCGCCCGACGTGGTCATCCTGGACGGCAAGCACGATTTCCTGAGCCGGCCTTGGCGGGTGCGCTGCGAGGTGAAGGCCGACCAGCGGTCGGTCACGGTCGCTGCCGCGTCCGTCCTGGCGAAGGTCCATCGTGACCGGCTGATGGCCGGCCTGGACGGCGAGTTCCCCGGATACGGGTTCGCGGACAGCGCCGGGTATCCGTCGCCCGTCCACCAGAAGGCCCTCCGGGAGTCAGGGCCCACACCGCATCACCGGATGTCGTGGTCCTACCTGGACGACCTCCCGCGCTGGCGGCACCTGAAGAAACACCGCGACCCGCTCGCCGGTGAAGGCCAGCTGAGCCTTCTGTGACGCCGTCCGGCGTCCCCGCATGAGTCACGTCCGCCGGCTCGGGTAGACGCGACGACGGGAGGTAATGCCATGGACACCGTCGTCAAGAAGCTGCTCCACGAGTCCGGCGAGACGTTCGCCGAGGAGGCCGGCATCCCCCTGAAGGACCAGCCGGCCGCGTTGTTCAAGCTGCTCGTCCTGGCCAACCTGCTGAGCGCGCGCATCTCGTCGGACATCGCTTTGTCGGCGGCACGTGAACTGTTCGCCGCCGGCGGTGGGACGCCACGCGGGATGAGCGGGCTGACGTGGCAGGAACGCGTCGACGCGCTCGGACGCGGCCACTACGTCCGCTACGACGAGAGCACCGCGTCCCGACTGGGCGACACCGCGCAGATGGTCCAGGACAAGTACAAGGGCGACCTGCGGCGCCTCGCCATCGAAGCCGGACGCGATCCAGAGAAAGCCGCCGAACTGCTGCGGGAGTTCCCCGGCATCGGCCCGACCGGCGTGGACATCTTCTGCCGCGAGGCCCAGTCCATCTGGCCCTGGCTCCGCCCCTACGTCGACAGCCAGGTCAAGAAGGGCGCCGAACGGCTGGGGCTCCCCACCGACGCCAGCGAACTCGCCTCCAAGGTCCCCGGCAAGGACATGGCCCGGCTGAGCGCCGCCCTGGTGAGAGTGGCCCGCGACAAGAAACTGGCCGACACGGTGAAGACCGCGTAAGCCGACGATCGGCGCCGGGCCCAGGACGGTCGGCCGGGATCAGCCGACCGTTCCGGGCCCGTGTACGCGCCTGCGCGAACGGACGGGTTCAGTCCTTGCCGCGTGCGGCGACCCACTCCAGATTCCAGCCGTACGCCTGGTCGACCGACATCTTCCCCCAGCGCGGACGGCCGGGCGGCGGCAGGACGAAGCGTCCCTCACGGCGGACGACCAGTTCGCCGCCCACGTTCTCGATGAGCGCCAGGACCGCGTCACGGGACGCGTCGACACAGTCGCTGATGCGCATGTCGATGGGCGGCGCGCCCTTCGGGTACAGGGTCGCGATCGCGTCCAGGCCGCGGAAGTCGTCGGCACCGTCGTAGATCTCGGCGAACACCAGGATCCGCTTGAAGTCCGCGGTGTGGTCGAGGTTGATGTGGAGGTTCTCGCCCGACGCGATCGCCCCGGTGCGGTCGTCCTTGTCGAGCTTGATGAACGGCGGACGTTCCAGCGCACCCATGTCGCCGAGCGCGTGGATGATGCCCTTGCGGCCGTCCTGCAGCTCCCAGAGGCAGCACAGGTCCAGGTCGAGGTCGTGGCCGCGGCGGCGTTTGCCGAGCAGCCCCTTGGCCACGCCCTCGCGGGCGGTCCAGTTGAGGTTGACCCGCATGTGACCGGACGTCGCGCCGTGCTTGGTCAGCGAAACCGACGGCGCGTTCTTGGTGAGCGAGATCGTGCCGCCCTGCTGCTGCGGCTGCGCCGGAGGCGGCGCGGCAGCGGGCGCGGGAGGCGGGGGCGGGGGCGCGTACTGGCCGCCCGGTGGGGGCGGAGGAGGCGGCGGCGGCGCGAACTGTCCGGGCGGAGGCGGCACGTACTGCCCACCAGGAGGCGGAGGAGGGGGCGGCGCGTACTGCCCACCAGGAGGAGGGGGCGGCGCGTACTGGCCGCCGGGAGGCGGGGGCGGCGCCTGGGGCTGCGCGGGCGCGGGGGGCGGCGAGGCGGTCTCCGGGGCGGGCTCGTCGACCGAGATCCCGAAGTCGGTGGCCAGACCGCCGAGCCCGGAGTCATAGCCCTGCCCGACCGCACGGAACTTCCACGCCCCCTGCCGCCGGTAAAGCTCACCGAGCACGAACGCCGTCTCCGTCGTGGCGCCCTCGCTGTCGAACCGGGCGACCTCCGCCCCGGCCGCCGCGTCCACCACGCGCACGTACAGGCCCTGGAACTCGCCGAACGTCCCCCCGTCGGCGGACGCCGCGATGACGATCCTGTCGATGGCGGGCTCGACGCGGTTCAGATCGACCGACAGGACGTCGACGACGGTCGCCCCCCGCTGCTTGCCATCGTGCCGGACCGCGCCCGAGTTGTGCGCCGGCTGGTTGTAGAAGACGAAATCGTCGTCCGAACGGACCCGGCCGGTCTCCGCCAGCAGAAGCGCCGACGCGTCCGCGTCCGGAACGCCCGGACCGCTCTGCCAGCCGAGCTCGACCCGGACCGAGGGAACCGGCACCGTGGTGTTGGCGCCCTTCTGCAGCGACATGAACGCTCCTCATCATCGATCGATGTCCCCAACCTACGACCAGTCGCGCGGCCCGGCGACCTGCCATGACGAACGACGCATGGAAACGGCCCGGAGTTCCGTCCGGGCCGCGGTCCGCGTCATGGCGCCCGGCCCGCTCACGGGACGCGGGCGGTCCACTCGGGGGTACCGAACTTGTCCGTGACGTACTTGCCGGCGAGGCGCATCTCATCCTCGCTCACCCGGTCGCCGGTCAGCCCGTACCGGCCCCGGAAGTGCCCGATCATCCGGTCGATGATCTCCTCGCGGGCCATGCCGGTCTGGCGGCGCAGCGGGTCGACGCGCTTGACCGCGCTGGCGGTCCCCTTGTCGGAGATCTTCTCCCGGCCGATCCGCAGCACCCGCACCATCTTCTCGGCGTCGATGTCGTAGGCCATCGTCACGTGGTGCAGCACCGCGCCCGCGGCCAGCCGCTTCTGCGCCGCGCCCGCGATCTTGCCCTGGTCGGAGGTGATGTCGTTCAGCGGCTGGTACCAGGCCCTGATCCCCACCTCGCCGAGCGCGCCGAGCACCCAGTCGTCCAGGAACGCGTAGCTCTCCGCGAACGACATGCCGGCCACCAGCGTCTCCGGCGCGTACAGCGAATAGGTGATCGTGTTGCCCGGCTCGATGAACATCGCGCCGCCGCCGCTGATGCGCCGGACGACGTCCACCCCGTACCGCGCGGCCGCCTCGGCATCGACCTCGTTGCGCAGCGACTGGAAACTGCCGATGACGACCGCGGGCGACGCCCACTCCCACACCCGCAGCGTCGGCGGCCGGCGCCCCGCCCCGACCTCTTCGGCGAGGACCTGGTCGAGCGCCATGTGCAGCACCGGCTCCCGCGGCGGCTCGTGGATCAGCCGCCAGTCGTGGTCGCGCCAGTCCGACGCCCGCGCGACGGCCCGCTTCACCGCGATCCCCACGGCCTCGGCGGTGATCCCCAGCATCACCGTGTCCCGCGGCAGACCCGCCTGGACGCGGACGCCGATCGCCCTGGCGTCGAGTTTCGCGGGCAGGCCGTCCAGGACGGCGTTGATCGCCTCCAGCGCCTCGTCGGGCTCCAGGAAGAAGTCACCGCTGATCCTCGGCCCGCTCAGCAGGCCGTCCACGACATCGACGTCGGCGACGACGAGCTTGCCGCCCGGAACCTTGTACTCACCGTGCATCACATACAGGTGAACCCCGCGCGACCACCCCGGATTCCACGCACCGGAACCACCGCCTCCGACCTGCGCGGCAGCGCATCGGCGTGCCTCAAGGCCCGGCCGTCGCGGAGCCGGCCGGCCCGGCCGCTCAGGCGACCGCGCGCAGCCGCTCGTCGAGCGCCTCCAGGTCGGGAACGAACCACACGTGCCCGGCCGAGTTCGACTCGCGGACGAGCGCCTGGAGCGCCGGGCTCGCCGCCAGGTGACCGGAGATGTCGCCGAAGACGACCAGACGCAGCCGGTAGTTGACGAACTTCTGCATGACATCGCCGGCGAAGCGGGTCCCCAGGGAGAAGAAGCTCTCGTCCAGGCGGCTCGCGGGCACCGCCACCACCTCGGCGCCGAGGAAGGCCGCACCGATCAGGTCCAGCGCGTCCTGCGTGGTCGTCACCCGCGGCCCGTCCGGGTCGCACACCAGAACCTGCACCCCGGCCCGCTCCTGCATCACGTCAGTCATCGCCGTCCCCCCTCACGAACAGGCCGCTGTCATCGCCGAGCACGGCTTCGAGCATCCGCAGCACGTCGGCGGTGGCGGCGGCGCCGCCCAGTATCACGATCTTCATCCGGTTCCGCTCCTGGTCGTGGGCGACCTGCACGCGCAGCGGGTCGCGGGGATCGCCGGTGTTCACCCCTGCCAGGACGAGCGTCCCCAGCCGGTCGGCCGCGGCACGGTCGACACCGTCGATCTGCACGATGCTCGACACCTCGACGTGCGCGGCCCCGGCGGGCAGGGACACCTCGGGCCGGTCCCGTCCGGTCAGCTCCTCCAGGTCGGCCTCGGCGATCCGGTACTGCTTTCCGATCCGCACCGCCCTGAGCCGGCCGGCCCGGATGTAGCCGCGCACGGTACGCACATGCAGGCCGAGATGATCGGCGACCTCCTCGACTGAGTACATTTTCTCCTTCATCACTCCCTAACATACGCCAAAAAGGGAAGCTTGCATGATTTTACCGATCGACAGGGCAGTGCTTGGGGTCGCGAGCGGTAGGGCATCGTAGAAGCAGCGGTCGAGGGAAAGGTGGCGTGGTGAGCAATCTCGATGTCCGGCCGAAGCCGGTCGAGTGCGGCGGCCGGGACGACGCCGCGGGACGCCCCGTCCACGAACTCCTGCCGCCGCGGCGGGTGCCGCTGGGCGAATCCACGGTCGTCCGCCGGCTCCTGCCCAGTCTGGGACGGCGCATGGTGGGCGCCTGGTGCTTCGTCGACCACTACGGGCCGGACGACATCACCGACGAGCCGGGCATGCAGGTGCCGCCGCATCCGCACATCGGTCTGCAGACGGTGAGCTGGCTGCACGGCGGCGAGGTCCTGCACCGCGACAGCCTCGGCAGCCTGCAGACCGTCCGGCCGAAGGAACTCGGCCTGATGACCGCCGGACGGGCCATCGCGCACTCCGAGGAATCACCCCGCCGGCACTCGCCGATCCTGCACGGCGCCCAGCTGTGGGTGGCGTTGCCCGACACGCACCGGCACACCGAGCCCGCGTTCGAGCACCATGCCGCCCTGCCCGTCGTGGACGGGCCCGGTCTCAGCGCCACCGTGATCCTCGGTGAGCTGGACGGGACCGCCTCGCCCGGCACGGCCTTCACACCGATCATGGGCGCCGACCTCGCCCTGGAGGACGGGGCCCACGTGCGGCTGCCGGTCGAACCCGACTTCGAGTACGCGGCGCTCACGATGTCCGGCGTCACCGAGGTCGACGGCATGCGCGTCGAGCCCGGCTCGATGCTGTACCTCGGGAGCGGCCGCCGCGAGCTGCCGCTGAGGGCCGACGGCGACAGCGGCCTCGTCCTGCTCGGCGGTGAGCCGTTCGAGGAGAAGCTCGTCATGTGGTGGAACTTCATCGGCCGGACGGGCGAGGAGATCGCCCAGGCGCGCAAGGACTGGATGGAGGGCGACCGCTTCGGCACCGTGAACGGCTACGACGGCGCCCCGCTCCCCGCGCCCACCATGCCCGCCACCCCCCTGAAGCCCAGGGGCCGCACCCGCTGACGAACACGGCCGCGCGGGACCATCACCGTCCGGTACCTCGGCGATCATGCCGCCACCGTGCACCGTTACCAATTGTCCCTTCCTGGGGCCACTTCACCTGGTATGTTCGCGCGATCCGTCCGGCAGACGTCATACTCTCCGTCGAAAACCGGGCCGAATCCCCCGTAGAAGGAGTCGATGGCATGCGCACACGACCGCTTTACAACATCGCGGCGGTCCTCGCGCGGGTCGGCGTGGGTGTCGTGTTCATGGCCCACGGCTGGCAGAAGATCGAGGCGGGCGTCACCGCGACCAGCCGGTCGTTCGACGACCTCGGCGTACCGCTGCCCACCGCCGCCGCCGTCTACTCCGCGTTCGTCGAACTGCTCGGCGGCGCCGCGCTGATCGCCGGGCTGGGCCTGCCCGTCACCGGCGCCATGCTGTTCCTGGACATGGCCGGCGCGTTCGTGTTCGTCCACGCCGGCGAAGGCCTGTTCCTCGTGGACGGCGCCACAGTCGAGAACGGCTTCGAACTCGTCCTCGTCCTCGGCATGGCCAGCCTCCTGTTCGCCGCGGGAGGCGGCGGCCGGCTGACCCTCGACCAGTGGATCGCACGCAAGCGGCAACAGAGCCCGGACGACGAAGGCGACGACGACGCGAAGAGCTTCGTGGAATCACTCCGCCAAGCGGAGACGAAGCCCGTCGCCAAACCCGCCCGCAAGCCGTCGTCCCCGCGCCACGAGAAGACCCCGGCCCTGCCCGGCTCCCCCGGGGCGGACACCGGCGCCAAGAACACCGGTACCGACGACGACACCCTCGTCGCCGGACGCCGCAAGCCCGCCAAGCGCCGCCGCCCGAACGGCGGCACCGCCCCCGAGAGCACCGACACGAACCCCGCCCAGTAGAGCGGACACGGCGCGAGCCCGGCCCTCACACCCGGCCGGGCTCCCTTCCGATCCGCGCCTTACCGGCGGAGAGCAGCCACTCGAAGCCGGGGACGGCCCACGGCCGGGACAGGCGGTTGTCGATCGCCGGCAGCCGCCGGTCCCGGTTCCAGACGCCCAGCAAGTCACGTCGCAACCCGGAGTCCCTCACGCCAGGTGGGGTGTGCCGGGTGCCAGCCCAGTTCGCGCTTGGCCTTGGCGTTGGATGCGCCGCGGAGTTCGGTCATGAGCACGACACCGGCCGCTCCGGCGGCCAGCCGTCCGACGAACCGCGGTACGCGCATCGGTTTCCCGGCGCCCAGCATCGCCGCCAGTTCCGGCAGCCATTCGGCGACCGGCGCGGGGTCGTCGTCGACGATGTTGTAGACACCGCGGCCGCCGCCCTCCACCGCTGCGACCGTGGCCTCTGCGGCGTCGGCGATGTGGACGAACGACCACACCCCGCCGCCGTCGCCGACGATCGGGAACTTGCGTTTGCGGATCATCTCGAACTGCTCGGAGCCCGGCGCCATGGAGGTGCCGGGTCCGTAGAACGCGCCGTAGCGCAGCACGATCCCTTCGGTCCAGGCGGCGTTCAGCACGGCCTTCTCCAAGTGCTCGATCGCGGCGATCATCGAGGCCATCTGGGCGACCGGTGAGCGGTCCAGGGGGTCTTGTTCGTCCTTGACCGGCCCGCCGGTCCGGCTGTAGGTGAACGCGCCGTTGCTCTGGGCGACGAACCGCCGTACACCGGCGGCGCGTGCGGCCGCGAGCAGGTTGTCGGTGCCCTCGATCCGCAGCCGGTCGGTGGCGGCGAAGCTGCGTTCGAAATGGCGGGTGTCGATGTGCCCGATGGCGGTCAACTGGTCAACGATCACCTCCGGGGCCGCCTCGCGCACGGCCGCCTCGACCTGGGCGCGGTCGAGGGCGTCGGCGATGACCGGTACCGCACCCAGCCCTGCCGCCCTGGACTTGCCGCTTTCGCTGCGGACCATGGCGAACACCTCGTGTCCCGCATCGACCAGACGAGGCAGGAGCTCCCTGCCCATCGCTCCGGTCGCTCCCGCCACCAGCACTCTCATCGTCGGCTCCCTTGCTCTCGGTTCGGGTTCGCCACTTGAACCGGATGGCCCGCCGATTGCTGACAGGAGTCGAATGTGATGTGCGTCACACCATGAGGAGAGGCTCTCCATGGTCGGCCGCCGCCCATTGCTCGGTCGCGCGTTCGAGCTTGTCGGGGTTCGCCTGGGTACGGCAGGCGGTGATGCCCTCGGCCGTGACGTCCAGACACATGATGGCGACGACCCGGCCTTCCACGACGGCCACAACGGCGGGTTCGCCATTGGCGATCCAGGCGTATATCTCGGACGAGCCGCCGACGATGGCGCGCTTGGCCTCGGCGGGCTTGAGGAGGGTCCACACGAACCTCGCGACCGCGACGGCTCCCTCCAACGCCCTGGTGCGTGCCGGGACCTTCCCTCCGCCATCGCCGATGGAGATGGCGTCCTTGGTGAGCAGGCGTACGAGCTCATCGGTCCGGCCACTGGCGGCGGCCGCGAGGAACTCCTCCACGATCCGGCGGGCGGCGGCCTCGTCGATTTCGCTGCGGGCCCTGCCGTCCGCGACATGCTTCTTGGCACGGTGAAAGATCTGCTGGCTGGCGGCCTCGGTGATGTCGAGGATCTCGGCGATCTCCCGGTGCGTGTAGTCGAAGGCCTCCCGCAGCACATAAACGGCCCGTTCGTTGGGGGACAGGCGCTCCATGAGGGTGAGAACCGCGTACGACACCGATTCGCGCTGCTCAGCGGTGTCGGCCGGGCCGAGCATCAGGTCGCCCGCGAGCAGCGGCTCGGGGAGCCATTGGCCCACGTAGGTCTCGCGGCGTGCCCGCGCGGAGGCAAGGTGGTTCAGGCACAGGTTGGTGAGCACCTTCGTCAGCCAAGCCTCAGGAACCTCGACGCGGTCGACATCAGCGGCCTGCCAGCGCAGGAACGTTTCCTGCACCACGTCCTGTGCCTCGTGCGCGGAGCCGAGGAGACGGTAGGCGATGGCCTCCAGGCGAGGCCTGGCCAGCTCGAACCGGTCGACGTCATCCACCGTCAAAGGCATGACCTGATCGTAGTCTTCGCGGTGCCCCGGCCCAGGGGAGAGCGGGGAGCGACCCCACCCTCCCCCGGCCAGGGAAAGTGCATTACGCCGAGCGTGCCGGATGTTGCATGTGCTGCAACTCGGCCCGTAACTAGCTGCAGCCGCTGGTGGAGCCGCAGCCTTCGCAGACGTAGCAGCTGCCCGCGGGACGCATCTTCGTGCCGCAGGTGAGGCACAGCGGCGCGTCCGCGGTGCGGCCCTGGCGGCTCTCGATGACCTCCATGGACGAATGCGCCTCGCCCGCCGGAGCCGAAGCCGGAGCCGCCGGCCTGGTGATCTCGGCGGACTGCGCCAGCGACTCGTGGTCGACCACATCGTCCCCGTGCAGGGCCGCCGGGTCCTCACCGTTGGCCTGCATGGCGCGCTCCCCGGCGGTCAGGATGCCGAGACCCGCACGCTCCTCGTAAGGCAGGTGGTCCAGTGCCAGCCGCCGGAAGATGTAGTCCATCACCGACGTCGCCATGCGGATGTCGGGGTCGTCGGTCATGCCGGCCGGCTCGAACCGCATGTTGGTGAACTTCTCCACCCACGTCTCCAGCGGGACGCCGTACTGCAGGCTGATGGAGATCGCCATGGAGAAGGCGTCCATCACGCCGGCGAGCGTGGAACCCTGCTTGCCGAGCTTGAGGAAGACCTCACCGACACCGTCGTCCGGGTAGGACGACGCCGTCATGTACCCCTCGGCGCCCGCGACGGAGAAGCGGGTGACGGTCGCCGGCCGCTGCTTCGGCAGCCGCTTGCGCACCGGACGCGGCGTCGCCGCCTCCACCGGCTCCGCCACCTCCTTCTTGCCCGCGGCCGACAGCGGCTGGCCCACCTTGCAGTTGTCGCGGTAGATCGCCAGGGCCTTCAGCCCGAGCCGCCACCCCTCGAAGTACACCCGCTCGATGTCCTCGATGGTGGCCTTCTCCGGCATGTTGACGGTCTTCGAGATCGCCCCGGACAGGAACGGCTGGACGGCCGCCATCATCCGGACGTGGCCCATCGGGCTGATCGCCCGCTCCCCCATCGCGCAGTCGAACACCTCGTAGTGATCGGGCCGCAGCCCGGGAGCGTCCACCACGTGACCGTGCTCGGCGATGTACTCGACGATCGCCTCGATCTGCTCCTGCTGGTAGCCGAGCATCTCCAGCGCCCGCGGCACCGTGTGGTTGACGATCTGCATCGACCCGCCGCCGACGAGCTTCTTGAACTTCATCAGCGCCAGATCCGGCTCGATCCCGGTCGTGTCGCAGTCCATCATCAGCCCGATGGTGTTGTGGCTCACCATGCCGTTGGCCACATAGGTGACGTTGTCCGGCACGGACAGGTCGTACGTCGGCTGGACACCGCCGTCCTCGTTGGCCTCGACCCGCTCGAACAGGTACCCGAGCGCGTGCCCGAGCCGCTCATCGAATGCCTGGGTGTACAGGGACTGGGCCAGCATGCGAGGGACGCCACCATGCTTGCGGAGCGACTGAAGGACCGCGTCCCTCGACGGGTGTCCGGCAGGGACGATCCGGTCCCACGTGGCCCGCGGCAGGATGACGTGGTCGTTCTTCGCCGACCGGGCGGGCTCCAGAGAGGCCATCAGCCTGGCCTTGCGCTCGCTGATGAATCCCACGGTCTCATCGAAGTTCAGCGCGTGATCGATGTTCCGCAGGCGGACCTGGAAGATGTCTCCGCCGAATCCGCTGACGGTCGTGCGCGTGGTCGTCGCGAGGCCGAGCGCGAGCAGCAGCGTCCGAACCTCGCCGGCGAAGGACGCGGAGGCGGTCGAGAGGCTGGGGACCCCATCGGCGACCGTGCCGTCCGCCTCGAACAGGCCCCTCAAGAAGCTCGCGTAAACCTCGCCGTCGTTGGTCTCGAGGATCGCGGAGGGCACCCGGGGGGTCCAGCCCTTACCTGTGTGGTCCACACCGGGCAGGTCCTTGGCCAGGCCGGCCGCCTTCCACCACCGGGCGAGCCGCACGGACTGGAGGGCGACCTCCTGATAGCCCTGCTGCTGGGTGACCACCGGGGTGATGCCGAACAGTTCCTTCGCGAGGATCTGCAACCGCTCGGCGACGTCCATGTCCGCATCCGCCACGCACAACCGAAGGCCCTTCGCATGGAGACTTCCGTCCCCCATGAAGTAGCCGACGAGTTCGGCGAGTCCCGGAGTGACCGAGTCAGGAACGTCCAGTCCGCGGTCACCGGTGTAGTACGCCTGATCGAGCACAGGCAGCGGCACCTCGCGACGCTCGCCCACGAGTGTCCGCATCTGCATGGGGACCAGGTCGCCCTCACGGATGTCGGCGAGCCGCCGCCACACCCACGCGCCCGTGTCCTCCTCGACCACCTTGACCCTGTGCGTCAGGGTGCCCTGAATCGTGTAACCGCCCCGGGTCCGAACCAGCCGAGTCGGCTCTTCACCGTTGACGAAGAACTTGGTCGCCTGACGCGGACCGTCGTCCGTGGACACCGCCATGTCCAGGTCCTGCCAGCGATCGCCGTACACGTCCCCGATCTCGGACAGCCGCATCAGGCCGCGGTCGGTCGTCACCAGCGTGTCGCCGGTCAGGCAGCCGGTCGGAGCGAGAAGGCTCGCCTGCGCGTTGCGGTAGCCGTGCTTGTCGCCGGCCTTCAGGCATTCCTGCCACTGCTTCGCGGCGGCGGCGTGGATGGCCTTGTCCATGTTGTTCAACGTGCGGATGCCGTCGTTGGCGGCGGCGTGCTTGCGCATGACGCGCTTGTGGCCGTCGGCGTTGCGCGCGTAGCCCTCGTACGGGCCGACGACGCCGGCCATCTCGGCGGACCGGCGGTAGGCGACGCCCGTCATCAGGGACGTGATCGCCGCGGCCAGGGCTCGCCCGCCGTCGGAGTCGTAGGCGTGGCCGGTCGCCATCAGCAGCGCGCCGAGGTTCGCGTAGCCGATCCCGAGCTGCCGGTAGTCGCGGGTCGTCTCCGCGATCTTCTCCGTCGGGAAGTCGGCGAACGTGATGGAGATGTCCATCGCCGTGATGATCAGCTCGGTGAGCTTGACGAACTTGGCGATGTCGAAGGTCCCGGCGTCCGTGAGGAACTTCAGCAGGTTGATGCTCGCCAGGTTGCAGGACGAGTTGTCCAGACTCATGTATTCCGAGCAGTTCGCTACGACCACACCACTGACGATGTAGGAGTGGTTCCGGGGCTCGGTGAGGTTGTAGGTGGTCTCGAAGCCCTTCGACTCCCGGGACACCATCCGGACGGTCAGGTCCTTCTTGTACCGCTTGGTCGTGTCGAGGAGACCGAGGAGCGCGTCCTGCTTGGCCTGCAGGCCGAAGCCGACCACTGCGGCGAACTCCACCATGGCCTGGCCGCTGATCCGCAGGTCGAAGCTCGGGCCATCCGACCCGTAGGTCGCCTCACTTCCGTCCTTGCGGGTGTAGTGGAAGCTCGCCTTCTTGGCACCCGTCCGGTAGATGCGTCCTGCGATGCCCAGCGAGGCCAGCAGTTCCTGGACGCCGAGGAGCAGTTCCTCGGACCGGCTTCCGAGGCCGACGTACCGGGTGCCGTTCTCCAGGTCGGCGACGCAGCCGTCGGCGTCGAAGAGACCCTGGAGGAAAGCCACCAGTTCCGCTTCCGGAGCCTCATAGACGGCGGCCGGGACGGTCTTGTCCGGTGCGCGGCCACCGGAGACGCCGAGCGCCCAAAGGAAGGCGCGGAAGGCTTCGTGGCCCACCCGGAGTTGCTGGGTGCCGTTCTGCTGCACGCTCGGCTTGCGGTCCGAGCCCGTGATCCGGCGCAGCAGAGCCTCGTGCCGAGGCATCACCGTCTCCTGCTCCCGCGCGGTGCCGTAGACCGTGACGGCACTGACCTCGGTGACGCACCCGTCACCGGTCAGCCAACCGAGGTAGTGGGCGAAGTCCTCGTCCCACTTCTCCGGCAGGTCCAGGGCGTGCCGGGACGCCGCCGCCTGCGCCGCGTGGTGTGCGGCCATCGGGATCTCGCCCGTCGCCGCGGCGCGGCTCGCCCGGTGGAAGGACCGGACGACCCCGTCGTCCTCGGTCAGGTCCTCGGCGTGCACCCAGCCGCGATTGGCGGTCCAGACACGGTGACCGGGGGTGCACCTCAGCCGCGATCCGTCCGAGAACCGAAGCTCAAGGATCTCGTTGGTGCCGGTCACCATGTAGCGCACCGGGTCGGTCGCGACGATGCGGTCCTGCGGGTCGGATTCGGACGTCACGTCGTTGGTGTAGATGCCGTAGGTCTCCCCGGCCGCAGCCCGGCGCACCATGTCACCGATGCGGACGAGGCCCTTGTCGGTGACGACCCGCTGGTCGGCGGGGAAGCACGGGTTGGACGCCGTGATACGTCCGGTTTCGGGGTTGGTGTGCCAGTCGTTGATCGTGTCGTCGTACTGGATGCCCGGGTCGGCGCACTCCCAGGCGGCCTTGGCCATCAGGCGGAACAGGTCCTTGGCCTTGACCGTCTCCACGACCTCGCCGGTCATCCGGGCGCGCAGCCCGAACTCGTCGTCCGACTCGACGGCCCGCATGAACTCGTCCGACACCCGGACCGAGTTGTTGGCGTTCTGGTACTGGACGCTGCCGATGTCCTTGCCGCCGAGGTCCATGTCGAATCCGGCGTCCCGCAGCGCGCGGATCTTGTTCTCCTCGCGCGCCTTGGTCTCGATGAACTCCCCGACGTCGGGGTGGTCGACGTCCAGCACGACCATCTTCGCGGCCCGCCGCGTCGCGCCGCCGGACTTGATCGTCCCGGCGGACGCGTCGGCGCCGCGCATGAACGAGACGGGACCGCTGGCCGTCCCGCCGGACGACAGCAGTTCCTTGCTGGAGCGGATTCGGGACAGGTTCAGGCCGGCACCGGAGCCGCCCTTGAAGATGACGCCCTCTTCCTTGTACCAGTCCAGAATCGACTCCATCGTGTCGTCCACCGACAGGATGAAGCAGTTGTGCACCCGGATGTTGTCGCAGAGGAACTCGCCGCTCTCGGTCTGGATGTCGTAGACCTCCATCGCGCCGATTTCCTCGATCTCGGCTATCTCCAGCCGCTTGATCGGGTGGGCTGGGCGCCCCGGCTTCTCGAAGCCCTGGTGCAGCTTGAGCGCCTTGACCGGGTCGATGAAACCGATCTCGTCGGCGAAGATGCGGCGGTCTCCGGCGTTCTGGATGCGCAGCGTCCAGCAGCCGTGCCGGTCAGGTCGCGCGTCCGCCTTGAAGCCGACCCTGGAGAAGATGCCGAAGCGCAGCAGGAGACGCTGCATGCCCCGGATCAGTTCTTCGGAGATCATGTCGACTTCGACCACCGTGGAGGATTCGCGCGCGGACACGAGGCCCTCGGCCTGGAAGACGCTGCGGAGGTAGGCGGCGACATGGGGAAGCGGCGCGGTGAAGAGCCGCTCGGGGACCACCATGTCAACGCCGCGGGCCAGCAGCCCCCACTCGTCGACGTACTCCTTCAGGACCTCCCCGTAGAGCCGGGTGCGGCGGCAGTCGAGATCGGTGTCCTGCGTCTCGACGGTGCGCTCGTGGCGGTGGACCCCGGGGAAGACGACGTTCAGGTGGCGGCCGACCCACTCCCGTTCGGAGTCGGTCACGGTCATGGCCTCGATGGTCAGCGAACGGTTCGTGCCGGTCTCGTACCGTCCCACGAATCCGTCCGACTGCAGCCAGCCCGCAAGTGCGGACT
This sequence comes from Spirillospora sp. NPDC048823, assembly GCF_043198445.1. Taxonomy (NCBI): domain Bacteria; kingdom Bacillati; phylum Actinomycetota; class Actinomycetes; order Streptosporangiales; family Thermomonosporaceae; genus Spirillospora; species Spirillospora sp. NPDC048823. The sequence continues at coordinate 821,571 of NZ_JBICUT010000001.1, forward strand.
CCGCGTACCCGCGGGAGGTGATCTCCGTCTCGCCGTAGGCGTCCCGCCGGTGCCATTCGAGCTGGTCACCGGCCTTGAGCTCACCGGCCTGGACGAAACGTCCCGTTCCGGCCCCGGTGGCCTTCCAGACGAGGTGGTCGGGGGTGACGTCCAGGGTGTAGCCGGCCTTGGTGTGGATTCGCAGGACGTCCCGAACCCCGTTGGCCTTGGTGGCGACGATGCGGGTGAGCCCGGTCGCGTCGTACACCTTGGTGCCGACGGCGTCGTCCTCGACGAGCCTGCCGATCGGAATCAACCCGGCAGGGGTGCTCACCAGCGACTCGTACGGAAGACACGCCGAGACCTGCTGCGGGGACTTGGTGCCCACGTTGAACCAGACGGGGGAGTTGAAGCTGAACATCTGGTGGACCAGGGCGTACTTCAGCTCGTGCTCGAAGATCTCGGCGTCCTGGTCGGTGGCGAAGTAGCCCTGTTCGAGGCCCGTGCCGACGTACATGCTCACGACGCGGTCGACGAGCTGCTTCAGGCTCCATTCGCGCTGCGGTGTGCCGACCGCGCCGCGGAAGTACTTGGACGTGACGATGTTGGCGGCGTTCAGCGACCAGAAGTCGGGGAACTCGACGCCGCGCTGCTCGAAGTTCACCGAGCCGTCGCGCCAGTTGGTCATGACGACGTCACGACGTTCCCAGCGCAGCTCGTCGTACGGATGCACGCCGGGTGTGGTGAAAATACGCTCGATCTTCAGGCCTTTACGGCTCCCCTTGCCGCGTCGTGCCGCCGAGCCGCTCACCGTCTCCGTCATGACCTTCCCCCTCTCGGGCCCTCCCGCCGGGCCCTGCTCAGGAACAACTCCGCCGCCGCACGGGCCATGCCCGCGCGGAGGCCGCTCTTACTTGTGCTGCTTTGTGTTTCCGGAACCCGCCCCTACCGGGACGGGCCGGGCTCCCCCGAGGAACCGGCCTTCCGCAGTGTCTCGATCTCCTTGGCGAAGTCGTCCAGCGACTCGAAGCTCCGGTAGACCGAGGCGAATCGCAGATAGGCGACCTCATCGAGTTCGCCGAGCGGCCCCAGGATCGCGAGGCCGATCTCGTGCGAGGGGATTTCGGCGGAGCCGGAGGATCTGATCTCCTCTTCGACCCGCTGTCCCAGCTGTGCGAGCGCATCCTCGTCGACCGGACGGCCCTGGCAGGCCCTGCGCACACCGGCGATGATCTTTTCCCGCGAGAACGGCTCGGTGACCCCGCTGCGCTTGGCCACCATCACGAGCACATTCTCCTGCGTCGTGAATCGCTTGCCGCATTCCGCGCACGACCGGCGACGCCGAATGGCGCCGCCGTCGTCGGTGGAGCGGCTGTCGATCACTTTGGTGTCAGGGTTGCGGCAGAACGGGCAGTGCACGTCCAATCCCTCCCCTGACAGAAACGCATCACACCTCCGAGTAACGCCACATATAGGTGAAGTACATCGGTGTGACTACTAGATGTTGTGGTCAACCGTACGGCTCACCGCAGGCGTTCGCAACCTGATCCGCTGCCTCACGCGCCACATCCGGCGCGTCCCCCCAGGTCACGTGAGCCCTCCCGGATTTCCTCCCGGGCGTGTCGTCACAGACCGTCTCCGGCGGCACACTCCGCCGCGGCAGACCCCCTGGTGAGCCCGTGTTCGGCCCCGGAGATCAGCGGGCGGGGAGGCGGATCTCCTGGCCCGGCCGGACGGTGGGATCGCCGCCCAGTCCGTTGAGGTCGATGATGCGCTGGACGACGACGCGGGGGTCGGTGCCCCGGTCGGCGTCGGAGGCGATGCCCCAGAGGGTGTCGCCGGGTTCGACGACGACGGTCTCGGCGGCGGCGGTCGGGCCGCGATGGCTTTCGCGGCCGCCGGCCAGTGCGCCGGTGCCGACGGTGAGCCAGAGGATGACGAGCGTGACGGCGGCGGCGAACAGGACCAGGACGGCGCGACCGCGGCGGGTCAGGCGGATCGGGACCCGGTCACTGTGGGGTGAACCCGACATCTCTCCCCTCCTCGACGTCGAATGCATTTTCGATCGAACGCCTGTACGATGTTCTACAGGGGGCGCCGACAAAAAGCGAGCACATCTTCGAACAATTGTTTGATCATCGGGCCGGGACGCGATAGCGTTCCATGACAAGGAGTGACGGATCGAGGCGCCCGGGAGGCGACGAGCGATGAGCAAGGTCCGGGAGCTGCCCGACGGGCCCATGGACGAGACGGGCCTGACGCAACGGCAGCGCATGGTGCTGGAGGTGATCCGCGACTCGGTGCAGCGCCGGGGGTACCCGCCTTCGATGCGCGAGATCGGCGAGGCCGTGGGTCTGACCAGCACCTCCAGCGTGTCGCACCAGCTCCGGGCGCTTCAGCGCAAGGGTTTCCTGCGCCGCGACCCCAACCGGCCGCGGGCCGTGGAGGTCCGCGTGCCGGGTTCGACGCCGGTGCGGACGGACGAGGAGGCCTACGAGGCCGCCGGGGGCCAGCAGACCTCGGTGCGGCCCGCGCCCGCGTACGTGCCGCTGGTGGGGCGGATCGCCGCCGGTGGGCCGATCCTGGCCGAGGAGGCCGTGGAGGACGTGTTCACCCTCCCCAAACAGCTGGTCGGCGAGGGCACCCACTTCCTGCTGAAGGTCAGCGGTGACTCGATGATCGACGCCGCGATCGCGGACGGTGACTGGGTGGTCGTCCGGCAGCAGCCGGTGGCCGAGCAGGGCGACATCGTGGCCGCCATGATCGACGGCGAGGCGACGGTGAAGACCTTCAAGCGCCGGGACGGCCACATCTGGCTGATGCCGCAGAACCCCGCCTACGAGCCGATCCCCGGCGACGAGGCCTCGGTGCTGGGACGTGTCGTGGCGGTCCTCCGCAAGATGTGAGACCGCACGATGTGAGACGCACGCCGAGACGGCCGCCGGAAGGACCCGGCGGCCGTCTTCGCGTGCCGTGCCCGGTCAGCGCTTCGGGACGATGTTGACGATCTTGGGGGCGCGGACGATGATCTTGGCGATCTCGGCGCCGCCCAGGGCGTCCCGGACCCTGGTGGAGTCCAGGGCCAGCCGCTCCAGTTCCTCGTCGGCGATGCCGGGGGCGACCTCCAGCCGGTCGCGGACCTTGCCGGCGACCTGGACGACGCAGGTGACCGTCTCCTCCACCAGCAGCGCGGGGTCGGCGGACGGCCAGCCCGCGCGGATGACCGGGGCGGTGCGTCCCAGCAGCTCCCATGCCTCGTCGGCGGTGTAGGGGGCGAACAGCGACAGCAGCGTCGCGATGGTCTCGGCGGCCTCGCGGACGGCGGGGTCGGACGCGCCGGGGCCCGAGTCGATGGCCTTGCGGGTCGCGGTGACCAGTTCCATGATCCGGGCGATCGCGACGTTGAACCGCTGCGTCTCGACCAGGGTGGTGGCCTCGTCGATGGTGCGGGCGGTGACGCGGCGCAGGGCCGTGTCGCCGGACGCGACGTCGGCGCCGGGCGGGGAGGCGACCTCGGTGGCGATGCGGTGGACGCGGGACAGGAACTTGGACATGCCGTGCGGTGACACGTCCGCCCAGTCGATGTCGTCCTCGGGCGGGCCGGAGAACAGGATGGCCAGCCGGACGACGTCCACGCCGAACTCGCCGATCTGCTCACCCAGGTCGACGCCGTTGCCCAGCGTCTTGGACATCGCCTTGCCCTGGTTGATCACCTGGCCCTGGTTCAGCAGCCGGCGGAACGGCTCGGTGAAGTCGATCATGCCCATGTCGTACAGGACCTTGGTGAAGAACCGGCTGTACAGCAGGTGCAGGATGGCGTGCTCGACACCGCCGGTGTACTGGTCGACGGGCATCCACTTGCGGACCTGCTCGACGTCGAACGGGCCGTTCTCGTAGCCGGGCGAGCAGTAGCGGAAGTAGTACCAGGACGAGTCGACGAACGTGTCCATGGTGTCGGTGTCGCGTTTGGCGGGGCCGGCGCACTTGGGGCATTCGACGTTGACCCAGTCGGACGCGGCGGCCAGCGGTGAGGTGCCCTTGGGCGCCAGGTCGGCGCCGCGCAGGCCTTCGGGCAGCGTCACGGGCAGCTGCTCGTCCGGGACGGGGACCTCGCCGCACGACTCGCAGTGCACGATCGGGATGGGGCAGCCCCAGAACCGCTGCCGGGACACCAGCCAGTCGCGCAGCCGGAAGTTCACCGAGGCGCGGCCGGTGCCGCGCTCGGCCAGGATCTCGGTGATGCGGGTGATGGCGTCGGCCTTGGTCAGCCCGTCGATCGGCGCGGAGTTGACGATCGCGCCGTCGCCGGGGGTGGCGACGCCGGTCTCGGACGGGTCGGGCAGGCCGGTCTCGACGACGACGCGGACGGGCAGGCCGAACTTCAGCGCGAAGTCCAGGTCGCGCTGGTCGTGCGCCGGGACGGCCATGATCGCGCCGTGCCCGTATTCGGCCAGGACGTAGTCGGACGCCCAGACGGGCAGCCGCTCGCCGTTGACGGGGTTGACCGCGTAGCGGCCCAGGAACACGCCGGTCTTCTCGCGTTCGGTGGACAGCCGCTCGATCTCGCTCTCGCGGGAGACCTCCTCGCGGTACGCCTCGAACGCGGCGCGGTGGTCGGGTGCGCAGATCTCCTCGGCCAGGGCGGCGTCGGCGGCGACGACCATGAACGTGGCGCCGAACAGGGTGTCGGGGCGGGTGGTGTAGACGGTGACGGGCTCGTCGCGTCCCTCAATGACGAAGTCGACGTCGGCGCCGGTGGAGCGGCCGATCCAGTTGCGCTGCATCAGCAGGACGCGCTCGGGCCACTTGCCCTCCAGCTGCTCCATGTCGTCCAGCAGCCGGTCCGCGTATTCGGTGATCTTGAAGTACCACTGGGTCAGCACGCGCTTTTCGACCAGGGTTCCGCAGCGTTCGCAGTGCCCGCCGACGACCTGCTCGTTGGCCAGGACGGTCTGGTCCTTGGGGCACCAGTTGACGTGGCCGCCCTTGCGGTAGGCCAGGCCCCGCTCGTAGAAGCGCAGGAACAGCCACTGCGTCCACTTGTAGTACTCGGCGTCGGAGGTGTGCAGGCGCCGCGACCAGTCGAAGGACGCGGCGTAGCGCCGGAACGAGGACGCCTGGGTCTCGATGTTGGCGTAGGTCCACTCGGCGGGGTGGGAGTCGCGTTTGATGGCGGCGTTCTCGGCGGGCAGGCCGAAGGAGTCCCAGCCGATGGGGTGCAGGACGTTGAAGCCGCGCTGGAACCAGTAGCGCGCGGGGACGTCGCCGATGCCGAACGCCTCCGCGTGGCCCATGTGCAGGTCACCGCTGGGATAGGGGAACATGTCCAGCGCGTAGCGCCGCTCGTCGACGGTGTTGTCCTCCTCGGCCGTGAACGGTTCGAGCTGCGCCCAGCGGGCCTGCCACTTGTCCTGAATCGCCCGCGGATCGTAATGCTCGTCGCTGCTCACGCCTACAACTCCGGTTTCTTGCTCGCTGATTGCGGGGCCCCAGGCCACCTGCCGACATGAAATGGCCCCTCGCACAGGAGGGGCCACCACGCTGACGTCAGTTCGTCAACGTGGTCGTTCAAGGAGCAGCCTGGCTGACATACATCAAGAGTAGCGCAACCGCAAGCCCGTCCGCCGGGACTAATGGCCGGATTGCTGACGGGCCATGGAGACGACGCCGGTCACCTGGACACGGGTGAGTTCCAGGTCGGCGCCGACGGCGGCGAGGGTCTCCTCCTCGGAGACGCTGAGCCGCCCGTCGGTGAGGGCGATCTCGGCGGCGGCGCGCAGGATGCTCTCGCGCGCCTCGGGGGCGAGCGCCGAGGCGGCGCGGGACATCTCGGCGCGGACCTCGTCGAACGGGCGGCCGAGGTCGGCGTTCAGTGCGGCGTCGTCGTATCCGGCCACGCCGGCCTGCTGGACGACGGCCACGGCGCGGGAGCGGGCGGACGGGTCGGTGTAGTCGCCGGAACGCAGGACCTGGGCGATGGCCATGCGCAGGAGCATCGCGGGCATCTGGGCGAGCTGGGCGGTGGTCGGCACGTTGAGGACGCCCGGGTTCCAGCGGCCCTTGCACGTGTCGCACTGGATGAATTCACCGCCGGTCTTGGTGAGGGGAATGACCGGGACGAAGAACAGGGTGAAGAAGTTGCGCCCCTGCCGGCGGCGGTAGTCGCGGTCGCCGCCGCAGTCGGGACAGTGGAAGATTCCCCTGGTCAGGGTGAAGAACACCACGCGCCAGCCGAAGATGATCAAGACGTGCACCCTTTCTCGGTGGAGCGGCACATCGTAACGGTGACATGGGCGGGCATGTGCCGGGTCCGCCGGCCGGGCGGTGGCAGGCGTCTATTCACGGCACGGAAACAGCACGTCAAAGAGGCGCGATGGATGGCGCGCGCCGAACCCCATGCAGGAGGATGTGCGAAACGGCTCATACACTCGTCGGTAACTAACCGACCGGTCACCTTTCGCGCGAGGAGTCCCACCGATGCTCAACCTGTCCGTGCTGCTGGAGGACGCCGCCAGGGAGACCCCCGACCGCGACGCGGTCGTGTTCGGCGACCTCCGGCTCTCCTACTCGTTCATCGACTCGGTCGCCAACCAGGTCGCGAACCTGCTGCGGTCGCGCGGCGTCGGACCGGGCGACAAGGTGGCGCTGTCCACCCCGAACCTCCCGTACTTCCCGATGGTCTACTTCGGGGCGCTCAAGGCGGGCGCGGTGGTCGTCCCGCTGAACGTGCTGCTCAAGCCGCGGGAGATCGCCTACCACCTCGACGACTCCGACGCCAAGGCGCTGTTCTGCTTCGAGGGGACGCCGGAGCTGCCGCTCGGCGAGATGGGGTACGCCGGGTTCGAGCAGGCCGGGGGATGCGAGCACTTCTTCCTGCTGCCCGCGAACCCGGCGGCGGCCGAGTCGCCGATCGAGGGCGCCGAGCTGTTCTGGGCGGCGCTGGCGGGGCAGCCGAACACGTTCGACCCGGTGCAGACGGAGCCGAACGACACCGCGGTCATCATCTACACCAGCGGGACGACGGGCCAGCCGAAGGGCGCCGAGCTCACGCACAGCAACCTGCTGGCGAACGCGATGGTGGACGACACGCTCTTCTACCGCACCCTGCACGACACGTCGCTGGTGACGCTGCCGCTGTTCCACATCTTCGGGCAGACGTGCGTGATGAACGTCGGCATCTACCGGCGGGCGACGCTCGTCCTGCAGCCGAGGTTCGACGCCAAGCAGGCCATCGAGCTGATGGTCAAGGAGAAGGTGAACATCTTCGCGGGCGTCCCGACGATGTACTGGGGGCTGCTGACCGACGACACGTCCGACGAGGACATCGCGACGATCCGGGAGAACCTGCGGGTCGCGGTGTCGGGCGGCTCGGCGCTGCAGATGGAGGTCCTCAAGGGGATCAAGCAGAAGTTCGACGTGGACGTCCTGGAGGGCTACGGCCTGTCGGAGACGTCGCCGGTGGCCTCGTTCAACCGCCCGGACCGCCCGGCCAAGGCCGGTTCGATCGGCCTGCCCGTCTGGGGCGTCGAGATGAAGCTGATCGACGAGGACTGGAAGGACGTCGAGGGCGAGGGGCCCGGGGAGATCGCGATCCGCGGGCACAACATCATGAAGGGCTACTACAAGCGGCCCGACGCGACCGCGGACTCGATGAAGGACGGCTGGTTCCGCACCGGTGACGTGGCCCGCCGCGACGAGGAGGGCTACTACTACATCATCGACCGCTCCAAGGACATGATCATCCGCGGTGGCTACAACGTGTACCCGCGGGAGATCGAGGAGGTCCTGATGACCCACCCGGAGGTGTCGCTGGCCGCGGTCGTGGGCGTCGAGCACCCCTCGCACGGCGAGGAGGTCAAGGCGTACGTGATCCGGACGCCCGGCGCCTCCGTCACCGAGGACGAACTCGTCGCGTGGGGCAAGGAGCAGTTCGCGAACTACAAGTACCCGCGGATCGTCGAGTTCCGCGACGAGCTGCCGATGACCGCCACCGGCAAGATCCTCAAGCGCGAGCTGCGCTGAGACCCGCTCAGGGGCCCGGGGTCTCGGCGCAGACCGAAGCCCCGGCCCCGCGGGTCCGGTGGATCAGATCGTGTAGGGCAGGCGCTTGATCCCGTTGATGAAGTTGGACTCCAGGCGCTCCGGCTCGCCGGACGCGCGGATCTCCGGGGTCCGGCGGAGCAGTTCGCGGAACATCACGGTGATCTCGCGCCTGGCCAGGTGGGCGCCCAGGCAGAAGTGCGGCCCGGGCCCGCCGAACCCGACGTGCGGGTTGGGGTCGCGCAGGATGTCGAACTTCTCCGGGTCGGTGAACACCGATTCGTCGCGGTTGGCCGACCAGTAGTACATGACGAGCTTGTCGCCCTCTTTGATCTGGTGGTCGTTCAGCGTGGTGTCGCACGTCGCGGTGCGGCGCATCCAGATGACCGGCGACACGTACCGGACGATCTCCTCGATGGCCCCGGGCATGCGGGCGTCGAAGTCCTCGGTGAGCAGTGCCCGCTGGTCGGGGTGGCGGGTGAACAGGTCCAGCCCGTGCGCGATGGCGTTGCGGGTGGTCTCGTTGCCGGCGACGACCAGCAGGATGAAGAACGAGCCGAGTTCCTGGTCGGTCAGCGACTCGTCGTCGATGTTGGCGTTCACCAGCGCCGACGTGAGGTCGTCGGTCGGGTTCTCGCGGCGCTGCCGGCCGAGGTCCTCGACGAGGCTCTTGAGCGTCTCGCCGGCGCCGAGCAGCGCCATCGCCATCTGCTCGGCGTCGTCGGTCGGGACGAACTCGGGGTCGTTGCCCGCCAGGATGACGTTCGTGGCGTCGAGGACGGTCTGGTAGTGGTCCTCGGCGATGCCCATCATGTCGCAGATGATCTTCAGGGGCAGCCGGGCGGCGACGTCGGAGACGAAGTCGCCCGAGCCGCCGCCCGCCGCCACGTTCTCGACGATCTGCGCGGCGACGCTCTCGACCTTGTCCTCGAACCGCTGGATCATGCGCGGGGAGAAGGCCCGGGACACGATCCGCCTGATCTTGGCGTGCCGCGGGTCGTCCATGTTGATCATGGAGCCGAAGAACTCGTGCATGTCGCCGGGCAGGTCCGGGATGCTGATGGCGCCCCTGCCCGAGCAGAAGTCCTGCGGCCGCCGGGACGCCTCGATGATGTCGGCGTGCCTGGTCAGCGCGTAGTAGCCGGGCCCCTGCGGCATGATGACGATGTCGGGTTCCTCGTAGTGAACCAGCTCGGGATGCCGGCGCAGGGCCTTGAACGCCTCGTGCCGGTACTCGTGCGGCTGACGCCAGAACTCCCAGTCGGTCAGGTTGATGTCCTCGACCTTGAGCACGCTGCCCACCACCTCATCGCTTTCCGAATCCGGTTCGGTTTACATGCAGCCTCTCAAAGTAAAGCCGCACGTGCACACTGATCGGCCGAGTGACGCCACTCACACTAGCCGTCGTGCTGGGCGGGCGACACGCCGTCCCCGGCCCCCCGGCCGCTCCCCCGGCAGCACCCCGGGGTAGCGTGCGCCGCGAACCGAGGAGGCGGACATGGGCGGCATCACGACCGGATCGGTCACCGCGAACGGGCTGGACTTCGGATACCTGACGGCGGGCCCCGGCGACGGGCCACTGGCGCTTCTCCTGCACGGCTTCCCCGACTCGGCGCACACGTGGCGGCATCTGATGCCGGAACTCGCCGCCGCCGGCTACCGCGCCGTGGCGCCGTTCATGCGCGGCTACGCCCCCACGCCGGTCCCCGAGGACGGCGCCTACCAGAGCGGCGCCCTGGCGGCCGACGCCATCGCTCTGCACGAGGCCCTCGGAGGCGGCTCCGACGCCGTCGTCATCGGCCACGACTGGGGCGCCTTCGCCGCCTACGGCGCCGCGAACGCCGCCCCCGGCCGCTGGCGCAGGGTCGTCGCCATGTCCGTCCCGCCGGTCTCGGTGATGGCGACCGGGTTCTTCGACTACGAGCAGCTCAAGCGCTCGTTCTACATCTTCGTGTTCCAGACGCCGCTGGCCGAGGCCGCGCTGAACCGCGCGTTCGTCGAGGGGCTCTGGCGCGACTGGTCCCCCGACGACGGCCGCGACCGGTCCGCGGACGTCGACCACGTCATGGAGTGCCTGGCCACGCCCGCCAACGTCGCGGCGGCGATCGGGTACTACCGCGCCATGCTCGACCCGACCCGGCTCCTCAAGCGCTACGCGGCCGAGCAGGAGGCGGCGACCGCGGTCGGCGAACTGCCCGTCCTGTACCTGCACGGCGTCGAGGACGGCTGCCTGGGCACGGACGTGGTGGCACCCGGCGGCGACCTCGGCGCCGTCCAGGCGGCCCTGCCGCCCGGGTCGCGGACCGCTCTCGTCCCCGGCGCCGGGCACTTTCTCCAGCTCGACCGGCCGGAGGATGTGAACGGCCACATCCTCGACTGGCTGGCCTAGACCGGGAGCCGGGGCGGGGGCGGGCGGTCTCCGGCCGGGGCGGCGCGGCGTTCGTGCGTCACGCACCGAACCCCGGGACGTCGACCGGGGCCAGGTCCGACCGTGTCCGGAGAAAGCGGACGGCGTGCCGCCAGCGGCCGCGTTCGACGGCCGCGTCCGCGCTGATCTCCACGACGACCTCCGGCTCCGTCCGGACATAGCGGATCGGCGGATGCGCCCCGTACAGGCCGCCGGCGAACCCGGCGGGCAGCTCGGCCGGCCACGGATGGTCGGCGCCGGCGTGGCGCAGCACCTCCGCGAGCGACACGCGCGCGGAGGGCGGGAGCGGGGTGGTCCGCGCGACGACGCGGAGGCGGCCGCCGTCGTCGTAGCGGCCGAGGATCAGCGACTCGGGGGCCTGCCTGGTGCCCGTCACGCCGCCCACGATCGCCTGGGTGGTGATGCGGCGCTTCACCTTCCACCAGCGGCGGCGTCCCTCCAGGTAGGCGCCGTCGGCGTCCTTGACGACCAGGCCCTCGATGCCCTGCACGGCGAGGGCGTCGAACCACAGCCGCGCCTCCTCGGCGTCGGACGTCTGCGGGGTGGCGACGACCCGCGCGGACGGCGGGGCGCCGCCGAGCAGGGCCTCCAGGACGGTGCGGCGTTCCCGCAGCGGACGGGGACGCAGGTCCACGCCGTCCGATTCCAGGACGTCGAACACGACGTAGTGGCAGGGTTCCGCCCGCGCGAACTCGGCGCGGCGGCGTCCGGCGACGTGGCGGCGTTGCAGCGCGCCGAAGTCGAGGCGCCCGTCGTCCCCCCAGCGGACCAGCTCGCCGTCGACGACCGTGCCGGGCGCGAGCTGCTCCCCGACCGCCGCCACGATCTCGGGGAACCCGTCGTTGAGGCGGGTCCTGCGGCGCGAGGACAGGTGGACGGCGCCGCCGTCGTCCACGAGCGCGACCGCGCGGAACCCGTCGAACTTCGGCTCGTACCGGCAGCCGCCCGGGCATGCCTGCGCCGGGGGGATGTGGTCGATGGTCGCGGCCAGCATCGGCTTCACCGGGGACCGGATGTGCATCGCCTCGCGCCCCCCGAACTCGACGGTCCTCACCACCCGTACCCCGTCCGGCCTGCCCTGATATGGGGGTGGCCGAATGTTGACCCGCGGTTGAGGTGCCCGGGGTCAGGCCGAGAAGCGCCGGATCAGGATCGCGAGGCGGTGGTCGCGCTGCTCGCGGCGCAGGCGGCCGTTGCGCAGAAGGGTGAGGAGGCCGTGCGCGCGGCGGCCGCCGACTACGGGGTCCCCGCCAAGCAGGACGGAGACGCCGCCTACTTGGAGATCAAGGGGGTGCGCGACCTCACCTTCGGCATCCACGTCGCCACCGCCGTGGTCATTCTCGGCAGCGCGGCGCTGCTCTTCGCGGTATGACGGGAACCCGCCGGAGATGATCGGCCCCGGCCGGAACGGGGCCGCCGGGACAGGAGCCGTCGGAGGGCCTTGAACGCGGACGAGCCGACCGGACACCCGGTCGGCTCGTCACATCGCCGGAATCGGTTCCGCCGTCACGATGCCCAGTCGGGGCGCAGCGGCATACCGCTCGTGCCGTCGTCGTGCAGCTTGACGCCGAGCGTCTGGTGCAGCTCGATCCAGTTCTGGTCGAAGCCGAGCACGCAGCCCGCCATGTAGACGCGCCACACGCGCGCGATCCCGTCGCCGACCTCGGCGACGGCCTCGTCCCAGTGCTCGTCGAGGTTCTCGCACCAGGCGGTGAGCGTCCGGGCGTAGTGCTCGCGCAGGTTCTCCTGGTGGCGGATCTCGAAACCCGCGTCGTTCATCTGCATCTGGACGTAGCCGGGGCCCTCCAGCTCACCGTCCGGGAACACGTAGCGGTTGATGAACCCGTTCTCCCTGCGGGTCGGAGCGATGTTGTCCGGACGGGTGATGGTGTGGTTCAGCATCCGGCCGCCCTTCTTCAGCTTCCCGTGCAGGAACGAGAAGTAGGACGGCAGGTTCGCCTTGCCGATGTGCTCGGTGAGCCCGATGGAGCTGATCGCGTCGAAGCCCTCCTCGGCCACGTCCCGGTAGTCCATGTGCCGGACCTCGGCCAGATCCGACAGGCCCCGGTCGGCGATGGCCTTCTGCGCCCACTCGGCCTGCTGCTTCGACAGCGTCACACCGAGCGCCTTGACGCCGTACTCCTGCGCGGCGTGCATCACCATGCCGCCCCAGCCGCAGCCCACGTCCAGCAGCCGCATCCCCGGCTTCAGCGCGATCTTCTTCGCCACCAGGTCGTGCTTGAAGAACTGCGCCTCCTCCAGCGTCGCGTCCTCTCGGGGGTAGCACGCGCACGTGTAGGCCATGGAGGGGCCGAGGACCCACTCGTAGAAGGTGTTCGAGACGTCGTAGTGATGGGAGATCGCCTTCGCGTCCCGCCGCTTGGAGTGCCGCAGCCACGACGGAATGCGGCTGAACGGCGCCTCCTGCGGCGGCGGGTCCAGCCGGCGCGAGATCGCGGCGCGCAGCAGCGGGTCGCCGAGCACACCGCCGACGATCCGCGCCTTGTCCCGCGCCGTCACGTCGCCGAGCACCTGCTGCATCGTCGTCAGCGCCGTGATCATGTCGCCGCTGACGTCGATCATGCCGGTGACATAGGCGCGGGCCAGGCCCAGCGCCCCCGGCGAGTGCAGCAGGTACGACACCGCGTACGGCGAACGGACGTCGAACCGGATGTCGGCCCCGGGCACCCCCGCCCGCGATCCGTCGTACGCCGTGAACTCCACTGGCGCCTCAGCCCCGGCGAGCCGCTCGAAGACCCTGGCCAGCGTCATCTTGTTCCCTCCTGTCTCTCCGCCCGGCCGGCCGGCGATGGTCGGCCGCCCGTCCGGGCACTCCCCCGAAACGGCGGACGCCTGGTCAGCGCCCGCGTACACACTTGTCGTAGAGGTCCAGCAGCCGCCCGCCGGAGTCGTAGCTCCCCTTGAGGCGCCGGTAGGTCTCCCCGTCGTAGTACCGCCAGAACTCGTCCCTGTTATAGAAGGAAGTCGAATAGAGAGACTTGTGCCCGTCAAGGGCTGCGACCCTGCGTTCGATGAGCCGGTTGTGATATTCGGGGATCTGCCCAGGTGGGAGCCGCACCGTCCCCCAGAAACCCACGTTCACGTACGTGCGGCCCACTTCCAGCGGGTACAGCGGCCACCGCTCCTTGGCACGCAGCGGGCACAGCCAGACCGGGCTCATGCCCACCTTGTCGTGGAAGAATTCCAGGAACTCCGGCAGCCGCTCGACCGGCACCTCGATGTCCTGGATGACGTCCTCGCGCGGCCTCAGGCCACGCCACCGCTCCGCCCGCGCGACGAAGTGGTACCGACGGTCGTACGCGACGAGCTTGCGGTACACGTCCGACCGCTTGTACTTGTCGGGCCACAGCCGCCGGACGGCCGGGTTCTGCACGCCGAACGCGCCCGAGCACCAGAACCAGTCGGTGTCCCAGCGCCAGATGTAGTCGCGGACCGTCAGGAAGTCGACCGACCGCTCCTGGATCGACCGGTAGTAGATCTGCTGACCGGTGTAGTCGGACGTGTACGGCGCCGAGTCCGCGAAGAAGCCCAGCGTGATGTACTGCTCGTCCGCGCCGAACACCGTCCCGTCCAGGAAGTCGACGGCCTCGCCCTCGAACGTCCCGGACTCGGTGATCTCGCTCATCGCGCTGGACATCTCCACCGCGTCCCGGAACCGCAGATGCCGCAGCCGGACGTAAGGGCCGACCGGCCTGAGCTCGATCTTCAGCCGCAGCGTGTAGCCGAGCGTCCCGTAGGAGTTCGGGAACCCGTAGAACAGGTCCGCGTGCTCGTTGTCCCTCGTCGCGGTGACGATCCTGCCGTCACCCGCCAGGACCTCCATCTCCAGCACGCCCTCGTGCGGAAGCCCGTCCCGGAACGACGTCGACTCGATGCCGAGCCCCGTCACCGCGCCGCCCAGTGTGATCGTCTTCAGCTGCGGGACGACCGTCGGCATCAGCCCGTGCGGGAGCGTCGCGTCGACCAGGTCCTCGTACGTCGTCATGCCCTGGACCTGTGCGGTCCGCTCGTCCGCGTCGACGCTCAGCACCTTGTCGAACCCGGACACGTCCAGCCCGGGCGCGTCCGACGGGTCGCGCCACCGGAACAGGTTCGAGGTCCGCTTCGCCAGCCGCACCGGCGTGCCCGCAGGGATCGCCTCGTAGGACCTCCTGAGCGCCTCGACCGCCCGCTGGTGATCGCCCTTGACCGCAAGCTCCGTCATCCAACCCTCCCCGGACACAGTTAATCGATCATCCTATGCACGGTCCACACAATTCGGACGTTGTGGGAGTCACAGGTAGAGAGGGGAATAACCCCACGGGCGCATACATCGGCGTCGTTTCAACTCCTGGAGCGACGGAACCGCAACGGGGCGGCCACGTCGACATCTCCCCCGAGCCCCACGGCGACAAACCAACTCCGGGTCCCGGAAACCCCGCGCCCCGTCCACCGGACGGCGGCGGGGCGGGCGGTCACTTCACCAGGCGGAGGATCCACGGATAGCGGAAGGTGTGGCCCGTCAGCGCGTAGACGGCCGCGATGGCCGACAGGATCCACGCCACGGCGTAGACGATGCCGCCGACGCCGAACGTGACGATGGTGAGGAGCAGGAGCGTCACCTGGAAGTTCACGGCCTCCGCCGCCTGCCGCCGGACGTACTCGGACCGCTTGCCGCTCAGCAGCATCAGCACGAGCGGCCCGACGAACAGCGTCGGGACGGCGACGGCATGCGCCGCCGCCGCGAGCATGCGGTCCTCCCCGGTCGGCGGCTCACCGTCCCACGCGGCGGGGTTGTGCGCCTGCTTCGGCGCCGGGGCGAGATCGCGGGTGAGCGCACCCAGGTCGTTGCGCGTCTTGGCCGTCATCGCCAGGTGCATGCGCAGGTCGAATTCGTCGTGGTCGATCCGGCCCTCGGCGTACGCGTCCTGAAGGCGCTCGATGACCGGTTCGCGTTCGGCGTCCGAGACCCTCAGATCCCCCACCGCGTAGCTGCTGTCCATATCTCTCATGGTCCGCGCCGCGGCCGCCGGCAGCATCAGGGAAGACCCTGACCCTCCCCTGAATTCAGCCGCGTGTACTCCTTCCCGGGTGTCAGGTGCCCGCCGAACAGTTCGGAGACGGTCACGAAGACGTAGCCCTGCGCCGCCAGACGGTCGATGATCTCCGGAACGGCCCGCACGGTCGTCGGGTGGATGTCGTGCAGCAGCACGATGTCGCCGGGCTTCGCCGACGTCAGCACCCGGCGCTCGACGTCCTCGGTGTCGCGATCCCGCCAGTCGAGCGGGTCGACCGTCCACAGCACCTGCGCCATGCCCATCCGCCGCGTGATCCTGGTCAGCCGTTTCGACGTCGACCCGTACGGCGGCCGCAGCATGTCCGGCGTGACGCCGGACGCGCGGCGGATCGCCTCCTGCGTCCGCGTCAGCTCCGAAACGATCTTCTGCTTGGAGGCACTCCCGAGGTCGGCGTGGGTGTAGCTGTGATCGGCTATCTCGTGCCCGGCCTCATGTTCACGTCGGACGAGCCCGGGGTACTTGGCGGCGTTCTCCCCGATCAGGAAGAACGTCGCCTTGACGTTGCGGGACGCCAGGATGTCCAGCAGTTTCCCGGTGCTCTCGGCCGGGCCGTCGTCGAACGTCAGCGCCAGGCATTTCACGCGGGTGCAGTCGGGCGGCGGGGGCTTCGGCTCGGGCTTGGGCCCGGGCGGCTCGGGCTCGGGCGCGGGGGGCCCGCTCCGTGCCGCGGTGAGCCGCACCCGTTCGTCGACCGGGGCCAGTGTGCTCAGCCCCCCGCACATCGCCGCCGCGAGCACACCGGCCGCCCCCCGCCGGACCAGCTTCAGCCCGTCCATCAACCCCCCCGGCTGCCGATCCCAAGACCGGCCAGTCTAGGGCGCTGCGCCGCGCCCGCCGGGGATGCCGCCGCTGTGTCGGGAACCAGCCGAGGCCGCACAGCCGTTATCGTCGTAGACCACACCTGACCCCCGGAACGGTTCCGGGGGCCGGCACCAGACGACGGGGCAGGCATGAGGTTCCGGGACCGATTCGGGATCCGCAAGAACCGCGGGTCCACGGTGACCAGGCTCGACCGCGAGGCGACCGACTCCGACATCGAGGCACTGATCGCCTTCGCCCGCAGCCGTCGCGGCGTCGAGTTCTTCGTGGAGCCGGAGACCTTCGCCACCGACACCACCGCCGTCGCCGTCGCCCACGACGGCGAGTGGACCCGCCGCCGCGTCGGCTCCCCCAAGGTCATCGGCAAGGTGGCCCGCGACCTCGGCCTGCCCGTGTACGACGTCCAGATCGTCGGCTACCCGCCCCGCATGCGCGCCTGGAACGCACGCAACCCCGACCGCCGCATCGACCCCGGAACCCCCGGCGAAGCCGTCGCCCCCTGACGCTCGGTCGTGGCGGGGGTCAGCCGGCTTCCCGGTGCTGGTCGTAGTAGGCGGCGGCCAGTTGGTCGGGGGTCATGTGCAGGCGGACCTTCGAGGGTGGGATACCGGCGTTGATCACCTCCCTGAGCAGGACAGCCATCGAGTAGGCGGGGTCGGCGTCCAGAGCGCGTTCCAGGGCGACGTTGGCCAGGCCGCCGTCGCCCGCGGAGTAGGCGGCGAAGGCCAGCAGGGACGCCGGGGCGGGGACGTAGGGCTCCTCGACGCGGCGGAGGACGTCGCGCCAGAGGGCGATGTCGGCGGCCGGGGCGTCTTCGTCGATGCGGATCCAGGCCTCGTCGCGGACCCGCAGGTCGGTGAGGAGGATGCCGAGCCGGGCGACCTCGTCGTCGGTCGGGGCGGTACCGCCGCGGGTGAGGAGGGTGAGGACGAAGGTGAGGTCGTCGCCTGAAGTGCCGGGCCCACGGCGTCTCTCGGCACGTGCGGTGGCCTCGCGCATGGCGGTCCGGGCGGGGCCGTCGAGCGGCTGGACGGAACGGACGAGTTCGGAGCGGTCGGCGAGGGCGACGTGGCCGGCGTAGGTCGCCTGGGCGGCGAGGACGCTGGCGGAGGCGTCGTACGGGGTCCCTTCGGGCGGGCAGCAGTCGTCGTTGCAGGTGAG
Source organism: Spirillospora sp. NPDC048823 (assembly GCF_043198445.1). NCBI lineage: Bacteria > Bacillati > Actinomycetota > Actinomycetes > Streptosporangiales > Thermomonosporaceae > Spirillospora > Spirillospora sp. NPDC048823. The sequence goes on from NZ_JBICUT010000001.1 coordinate 839,076, forward strand.
CGACCACCAGCGGCCGCCGGCGACGCGGATCGCCTCGGCGGCGGGGACGCCCGCAGAGCTCAGGGCCGCCTGCATCGCCGCGGCGGACTCGCCGACCTCGCCGGACGGCCCGTAGCCGAGGACGAGGGACCGGGCGAAGCCGTTGCCGGCCAGGAGGGCCGCCACCCGCCCGGCGGCCTCGCATGACGGTAAATCGAGGCGGATGGCGCATGTGCCGTGGGCACGTCCCTCGAAACCGATCACGACGAGGCTCCGGGACGGGTGGAAACCGAGCAGGTACGGGACGGCTGCGATGGCATCTTGGGCCGATCGGATCACCAGGGGTGTCATGCCTCCGACAGTGGCAGCCGCGCCGCGGGCACGAGACCGCGCACGAAACTGTGGATAACTCCAGGTCGCGTGATGGGATGTTCTGAGCGGATTCGTCGCCGAACCGGCCGATGTCGGGCTCCGCCTGACGGGACTGGACGCGGGTGTCCGCCGCGAGCGGTAGCGTTGGGCGACGTGCCCGCCCCTGATCTGCTGACCGGCAGCGATACCCAGATTCCGGACATGGCGACCCTTCTCGCCGCGGCCGTCACGTCCATCGGGGGCGCCGAGCGCCCCGGGCAGGTGGAGATGGCGCAGGCGGTGGAGAAGGCGATCGAGTCCGGTGAGCATGTCGCCGCGCAGGCCGGCACCGGCACCGGCAAGTCGCTGGCCTACCTGGTCCCGGCGATCCGGCACGCGGTCGAGAAGCAGACGACGGTGGTCGTGTCGACGGCGACGATCGCGTTGCAGCGCCAGCTCGTCGACCGCGACCTGCCGCGACTGGCGGAGGCGCTCGCGCCGCTGCTCGGGACGGAGCTGAAGTTCGCGATCCTGAAGGGCCGCCGCAACTACCTGTGCCTGCACCGGGTGCAGACGGGTGTTCCGGAGGAGGACGAGGGCCCGAGCCTGTTCGATCCGCAGCAGCTCTCGTCGCTCGGGCGGCAGGTGAAGCGGCTGAACGAGTGGGCCGACGAGACGAAGACCGGCGACCGCGACGAGCTGGTGCCGGGGGTCAGCGAGCAGGCGTGGCGGCAGGTGGCCGTCACCGCGAAGGAATGCCTGGGTGCTCAGCGCTGCCCGCACGGCACGGAGTGCTTCGCCGAGCTGGCCCGGGCGGAGGCGGGCGAGGCGCACATCGTCGTCACCAACCATGCGCTGTTGGCGATCGATGCGCTGGAGGAGTTCCAGGTCCTGCCCGAACACGATGTCGTGATCGTGGACGAGGCGCATGAGCTGGTCGACCGGGTCACGTCGGTCGCGACCGGGGATCTGAGCGCGGCCGCCGTCGAGGTGGCGGCCCGCCGGTGCGGGCGTCTCATCGAGGAGACCACGGCCGACCGGCTGAAGGAGGCCGCGGAGGGGCTCGGCCTCCTGCTGGAGGACATGCCCGCCGGGCGCATGGACGTCCTGTCGCCCGCTTTGGGCAACACCCTCGTCGTCGTACGGGACGCAGCGCGCGCGTGCATCACCGCGCTCGGGCCGGAGAAGAAGGAGTCCGACCCAGGCGACATGGCCGCGCGCAAGGCGGCACGGTCATCCCTCGAAGAGCTGCATGAAACGGCCGAGAGGACGCTGGAGGCCTTCAAACCCGAGATCGCCCAGCGCTTCGACGTGGTGTGGCTGGAGAAGCCGTTCGTCCCGGAGGGGCGGCCCAGGCGTCCGCCGGCGCTGCACGTGGCGCCGATCGGGGTCGGCGGGCTGCTGCGGACGACGCTGTTCGAGCGGCGCACCGCGATCCTGACTTCGGCGACGCTGACGCTCGGCGGGTCGTTCGAGCCGCTCGCCCGCCAGTGGGGGCTGCCGCCGCTGGGCGAGAGCGCGGGGAAGGACGCCCAGAAGGATGCGCAGACGGCCGCCGAGGGCCTCGCGCAGACCGCGACGGAGAAGGGCGAGGAGACCGAGGTCGTGTGGTCCGGGCTGGACGTCGGCTCACCGTTCGACCATCCGAAGGCGGGCATCCTGTACGTCGCGCGGCATCTGCCGCAGCCGGGACGGGACGGCCTCGCCGACGCCTACCTCACGGAGATCACCGAGCTGATCGAGGCGGCGGGCGGCCGGACCCTCGGCCTGTTCTCCTCGATGCGGGCCGCGCGGCAGGCCACCGACGAGCTGAAGGACCACCTGTCCCATCCGCTGCTGTGCCAGGGCGACGACTCCACGTCGCTGCTGGTCAAGCAGTTCGCCGAGGACGAGCGGACCTGCCTGTTCGGCACCCTGTCGCTCTGGCAGGGCGTGGACGTCCCGGGCCCGTCGCTGCAGCTCGTCATCATGGACCGCATCCCGTTCCCTCGTCCGGACGATCCCGTGTCCTCGGCGCGGTCGCGGGCGGTGGCGGCGCGCGGCGGCAACGGCTTCATGGCGGTCGCGGCGACGCATGCCGCACTGCTGCTCGCGCAGGGCGCCGGGCGGCTGCTGCGCTCCATGGACGACCGGGGCGTCGTGGCCGTCCTCGACCCGCGCCTCGCCACGGCTCGCTACGGCGGCTTCCTCAAGAACTCCCTGCCGCCGTTCTGGGCCACCACCGACCCCGGTATCGTCCGCGGCGCCCTCCGCCGCCTCGACACCGCCGCGACGGAAGCGCCGTAGGAACCCGCGCAGCGGAGGCGCAGGGGCCGGCGGCCGGGTTCAGCGGCGGTAGGTGTGGAGGAACTCGCCTATGCGACCCACGGCCTCTTCGAGGTCGTCGGCGTACTGGAGGGTGACGACGCGGAAGTGGTCGGTGGACGGCCAGTTGAAGCCCGTCCCCTGGACGACGAGAAGTTTCTGCTGTTCGAGGAGGTCGAGGGCGAAGCGCATGTCGTCCTCGACCGGATACATCTCGGGGTCCAGGCGCGGGAAGACGTACAGGGCGCCCATGGGGCGGACGCAGCTCACGCCCGGCAGGTCGTTCAGCAGTTTCCAGGCACGTTCGCGCTGCTCGCCCAGGCGGCCGGTCGGCAGGACGAGGTCGTCGATGCTCTGGTAACCGCCCAGGGCGGCCTGGATGGCGTGCTGGCCGGGAACGTTGGGGCAGAGCCGCATGTTGGCGAGGATGTCGATGCCCTCGATGTAGGACTCCGCGTGTTCCTTAGGGCCGGACAGCGCGACCCACCCGGCGCGGAACCCGGCGACGCGGTAGTTCTTCGACAGGCCGCCGAAGGTGAGGCAGAGCAGGTCCGTGGTCAGGGACGCGATGGGGATGTGCTCGGCGTCGTCGTAGAGGATCCGGTCGTAGATCTCGTCGGCGAAGATGATGAGGTTGCGGCGGCGGGCGACCTCGACGATGCGGGTCAGCACGTCCCGCGAGTAGACGGCGCCGGTCGGGTTGTTCGGGTTGATGATGACGATCGCCCTGGTGCGGTCGCCGATCTTCGATTCGATGTCGTCGACGCTCGGCTCCCAGCCGGCGTCCTCGTCGCACAGGTAGTGGACGGGCGTGCCGCCGCACAGCGAGACCGACGCCGTCCACAGCGGGTAGTCGGGGGCCGGGATGAGCACCTCGTCGCCGTCGTTGAGGAGCGCCTGCAGGGTCATCACGATCAGCTCGGAGACGCCGTTGCCGAGGTAGACGTCCTCCACGTCGACGCCGGGGACGCCGTCGTCCTCCAGCCGCTGCACGACGGCGCGGCGGGCGGGCAGGATGCCCTTGGAGTCGCTGTAGCCGTGCGCCTCCGGCAGGTTGCGGATCATGTCGTGGAGGAGCTCGGGCGGTGCCTCGAACCCGAACGGCGCCGGGTTGCCGATGTGCAGCTTGAGGATGTTGTTCCCCTCGGCCTCCAGCTGCTTGGCGCGCTTGAGCACCGGCCCGCGGATGTCGTAACAGACGTTGATGAGCTTGCCCGACTGGTTGACCTGCATGGATTTACCATAGCCGCGGCCGCCCGCGCGAACGTGCCCGGGCCGGAAAGCGGGCGGGGCGCGGGAGGCGGCCGACCGGAAGGCGGGCGGTCCGGAAGGCGGGCTGGACCAGAAGACGGGCGGACCGGAAGACCCGTCCCCCCGCGCGGCGGCGGGGGGACGGGTCCGGTGGCGTCACGGCGCGGAGATGGCGGACAGGATCGCCAGCCGCGCGGCGCGCCTGGCCGGGCGGATGGCGGCGAGCGCGCCCGCCACCGCGCCGACCAGCGCGATGACCGCGAGCTGGACGGCCCCCGGCGCGAACGGGTTGCCGAGCGCGGTGCCGAGGCCCCAGCCGAGGAACACCCCGAGGCCGATCCCGCCGCCGGTGCCGAACAGCGCGACGATGACCGATTCCCACCGGACCATCGACCTGATCTGCGGGCGGGTTCCGCCGACCGCGCGCAGCAGCCCCAGCTCGCGGGTCCGCTCGTGGACCGACAGCGACAGCGTGTTCGCGATGCCCATCAGCGCGATGACGATGGCGAGGATGAGCATCCCGTAGACGACGCTGATGAAGCCCGCCATCTCCTCCGTCTGGGCGGCGACGTAGTCGTCGCGCGTCTGGACCTCCGGTGCGCCGTACGGCTTGGCGAGCGCGGTCAGGGCCTGCCGTGCGTCCGCCTCCGACGCGCCCGGCGCCAGTTCCACGAACGCCGCGTTGTCCAGGGGTTGCCGGGTGTGCGCGTCCCACGCGGTGCGCGGCACGAGGTAGTCACCGGTCAGGTCGGTGTTCTCGTAGACGGCGCCGACGGTGAGGCGCTGCGCGGCTCCGTCGGCGAACGTGACGCCCACCTGGGAACCGGTGCTCCACCCCTTCTCGTCGGCGACGCTCTTCGACACCGCGAACGTGCCGGCGTCCGACATGCCGCCCTGCGTGACGTCCAGGTCGAGGACCCGGCTGAGCGCGGACGGGTCGGCGACGCTGACCGTCGACGGGTCGCCGTCCACCCGCAGGCTGCCGCTGCCGACGCCCGCGACCTCGCTCACCTGGGGCAGCTTCGCGGCGTCCCGGACGAGTGCGGTGCTGAACCCGCCGGTCTCGTTGTTGCCGGCGTTGACGACGATCGGGCCCTTGAACGATCCGGCGACGTTGTTCTCCAGCGACGCGCCCAGTGACCCGATGAACACCGTCATCAGCGTGACGACGCCGACGCCGATCATGAGGGCGGTCGCCGCGCCGGCGGTGCGCTGCGGGCTGCGGGACGCGTTGTCGCGGGCGAGCGCCCCCGGGACGCCGCGCAGCCGTACCGCGGGCCCGCCGAGGAGCCTGGCCACCGGGCGGGCCGCGACGGGGCCGAGCGCGACCATCGCGATGACGGTCACGATGGCGCCCGCTCCCGCCATCGCCATCTGCTCGGTGAGGGCGCCGAACACGACGGTCCCGATCGCGACCGCGGCGAAGACGCCGCCGACGATGACGCGGGTGTCGGACGGGCCGGCGGTCTCGGCGGAGACCTCGCGCAGCGCCGCCAGCGGCGGCACCCGGGACGCCTTCACCGCGGGACCGAGCGCCGCGACCAGGGTGACGAGCAGCCCCACCGGCACGGCGATCAGCAGGGAGGTCGCCGACACGGTGAGGCCCTCCATGGCGATGCCGATCCGGAACTCGGTGAACAGCAGCCGGAGCAGGGCCGCGAACCCCAGCCCGCCGGCGAGCCCGGCGATGGTGGCGGCCCCGCCGATCACCAGGGCCTCGAAGCCGACGATCGTGACGACCTGGCGGCGTCCGGCGCCGAGGGCGCGCAGCAGCGCCGACTCGCGGGTCCGCTGCGCCATCGTGATCGCGAACGTGTTGTGGATGCTGAACGCGGCGACGAGCAGCGCCACCGCCCCGAACGCGCCGAGGACGGTGCGGAAGATGGTGAGGAAGCCGCTCTCGACCTCGCTCATGCCCTCCTCGACCTGCGCCTCGGTGGTGACGGCCTCGGTTCCGGCGGGCAGGACGTTCTGCACGCGGGACGCCAGCTCGTCCGGGCTGACGCCGTCCTCTGCGAGGATGGAGACGCCGCTGATGCGGTCGGGCGTCTTCGCGACGTGCTCGCGGGCGCCTTCGAGTGTGAACGCCGTGAACGACGTCTCGCCGAAGGCCTCCTCGTCACCGAACATGCTGATGCCGACGACGGTCACGGGAATCCGTTCGGGGGTGAGCACCGCCGTCCGGTCCCCGATGGCCAGGCCGCCTTCGTCGGCGAACATCTTGTTGATGACGACCTCGTTCGGCGCGCGGGGCGCCCGGCCCTCTGCGAGCCGGTACGGGTTGAGCTTCGGATCGGTCATCCAGTTGCCGGCGGTGCGGGGGCCGCGTGACTCGATGACCGTGCCGTCCTTGGCGAGCAGTTGCCCCGAGCCTTCGATGACCGGTTCGGCGTTCGCGACGCCGTCCACCTGCCGCACCTTGCCGACGACGGACGCGTCGATCTGCCCCCGGGAGCCCCAGGGCTCGTCGCTGACCTTCGTGGAGTTCCGCACGCTGACTTCGGTCTTGCCGTAGGCGTTGGAGAAGTACCCGTCGATGCTTCCCGCGAGGGTGTCGCCGAGCACGAGCGTTCCGGTCAGAAACGTCACGCCGAGGAAGACCGCCAGCAGGGAGCCGACCATACGGCCTTTGCGTCCCCACAGTTCCTTGAAGACGAGCCCGATCATCGGTGGTCCCCCAGCCCTCGCATCCGGTCCAGCACCCGGTCGGGTGTGGGCGCGTCCATGACGTCGACGATCCGGCCGTCGGCGAGGAACACCACCGAGTCGGCGTGTCCCGCGGCGACCGGGTCGTGGGTGACCATCGCGACCGTCTGGCCGAGGTCGTCCACGGCGTTGCGGAGCAGGTCCAGCACCTCGGCGCCCGTGCGGGAGTCGAGGTTGCCGGTCGGCTCGTCCGCGAACACGATCTGCGGGCGGGTGACGAGCGCCCGCGCCAGCGCCACCCGCTGCTGCTGCCCGCCCGACATCTCCGACGGGCGGTGCGTGAGCCGGTCGCCCAGCTTCAGGACGCGGATGACCGTGTTCAGCCACTCCTGGTCCGGGGTCGTGCCGGCCAGCGTCATCGGCAGGACGATGTTGTCGCGTGCGGTGAGCGTCGGGAGCAGGTTGAACGCCTGGAACACGAACCCGATCCGCTCGCGCCTGAGCCGGGTCAGGCGCCGGTCCGACAGCGCCCCGAGCTCCTCGCCGCCGACGTAGACCTTGCCGGACGTCGCGTCCTCCAGGCCCGCCACGCAGTGCATCAGCGTGGACTTGCCGGCGCCGGACGGACCCATGATCGCGGTGAACCGCCCTTCGGGGAGCACGACGCTGACGTCGTCGAGCGCGCGCACCGCCATGGCACCGGACCCGTACACCTTGGTGAGGTGGACCGTGCGGGCGCCGCCCTTCGCGGTGCCCGGGTCCTCGTTGATCGTTCGCCTTGCTTCTGCTGCGTTTCCCATGCCGGGATCGTCGCGGGGTGTCACGGCGTCCGTCGTCGGGCCAGAAGAGGCTCTGGCTCTGCTCCGTACGCAGCATTGGGAGCGCCTCGTCTACGTCCACCGCAGTACTTCGACTCGATGTCCAATTGTGACGCGGCCAACATACATGCAGGCTTGATTGCTTGTTTGTTCGCTCGTACCGTCTGAGACGTGTCAGTAAGCAGTCGCCGACGTCACCGCCGCGGTCCCTCCAGCCGCCGTACGCAGGAGGAACGCCGGTCACGCACGCAGGCCAGCCTCCTGGAGGCCACCATGGAGTGCCTGGTGGACCTCGGCTGGTCCCGGACGTCCACCACCGAGGTGGCGCGCCGCGCCGGCGTCTCCCGGGGCGCGCAGCAGCACCACTACCCGACCAAGATGGTGCTGGTCGCGGCCGCGCTGGAGCACCTGCTGGAAGCGCAGCGGCTGGCGTACGAGACCGCGTTCGCGGTGCTGCCGGCCGAGCGGCGCAACGTCTCGGGCGCGCTCGACCTGCTCTGGGAGGTGTTCCGCGGCCGCCCGGCCAAGGCCCTCATGGAGCTGGCGGTGGCGGCCCGCACCGACGACGAGCTGCGGCCCCTCTGCCGCGACCTCAACGAGCGGATCCTCCAGGTCATCCTGGAGACGTTCGAGAAGCTGTTCCCGGAGAACACGCTGCCCGCCGACTTCGTCCCGACGATGCTGCGCGGCGTGTTCGCGATGTTCGTCGGGCTGTCCATACAGAACGCGCTGGACGACGACTCCGACGGCCACCAGGCCGCCGTGCTGCGCCAGGTCAAGGACGTCGCGCAGTTGATCGTCCCGGAGCGGGGAACGCCCACCCGCGCCCCGATGCCCACCACCGCCCCCGGCCCGGAGCCGGGGGACGCGGACGTCACCGAGCCGCGTATCGCGGCCAAGCCCTGAACCCCACCAGACCCTTCCACCCTGGAGCACCGTCGGCTTCGTCCGACGGCACGACCCCGAGGGAGCGACCGACATGCCGAAAGCCCCCACCGAGCTCGCCGACGAGGTCCGCGAGCAGGTCAAGGACAAGAAGTCGTACCTGGGCGTCATCGACCGCCTGAACAAGGCGTCGGTGGACAAGCACTGGGAGGCCTACGTCGACATCCCCTGGGACGACCCGGAGTTCACCGTCGACAAGAACGACCCGCGCTGGGTGCTGCCGCCGTTCGACCGGCTCGGCGAGACGGCGTGGTACCAGTCGCAGCCACCGGAGATCCAGGCGCAGATCGGGCTGTGGCGCGTCGCCACCGCCATGAAGATCGGCCTGCAGTTCGAGAACCTGCTGAAGCGCGGACTGCTCAACTACGCCTACCGGCTGCCGAACGGCCGGCCGGAGTTCCGGTACGTCTACCACGAGACGACCGAGGAATGTCATCACGGCATGATGTTCCAGGAGTTCGTGAACCGGACGAAGATGCCGATCCGCGGCATGCCGCGGTCGCTCAGCTTCATCGCGCAGGCCGCTCCGTGGATCCCGCTGGTCAGCACCGAGATGTTCTTCATCTTCGTCCTCGGCGGCGAGGACCCGATCGACTACGTCCAGCGCAAGTCCCTCAAGGGCGGTCACATCAAGCACCCGCTCGAAGAGACCATCATGAAGATCCACATCGCCGAGGAGGCCCGGCACATCTCGTTCGCCAGGCACTACCTCAAGCACCGGGTGCCGAACATGAACCCGATGCGCCGACGGATCCTCGGCATCGCGACCCCGATCGTCCTCGGCGTCATGGCGCGGATCATGCTGTCCCCGCCCGGGCCGATGGTGCGGCACTTCGGCATCCCGAAGGACGTCGTCCGGCAGGCGTACAAGAACGAGGTGTCGCAGGCGGAGATGTCCAACTCCGTCGCCAAGATCCGTGACCTGATGGCCGAACTCGGCGTGATCGGCCCGGTCGGCAGGCAGGTGTGGAAGGCGTTCGGCATCTGGGACGAGCCGAAGCGGCGCCGCGAACTCAAGACCCCCAAGGCCGCCTGAACATGACCGACGCGAAGGCCGGCAGGAACAAGGCCGCGTGGCAGGCCGGCATCGAGTGGCAGGCCGGCATCGAGGCGCAGCGGGACGAAGTCGAAGCGCGGGACGAGTCCGTGAGCCCGGTTTCATAGGCCGGACGTGTATCGGCGGGATTCCGCACCCCATAGAATTCCGCGCAATTCAAGACACATTCAATTAGCGGCCGCGGGTTCCGGTCCACCGGGCCGGGTTCCGCGGTTCCGGCGTCGAGCACGCCGGCATAGAGCATCGAGCGGAGCACGCGAATGAGCATCGCGATCGTGACCGGAGGCGCGTCCGGCATCGGCCGTGCGATCGCCACGTCCCTGGTGGCGCGCGGCGACACCGTCGTGGTCACCGACGTCAACGCCGAGGGCGCGGAGAAGGTCGCCGACAAGCTGAACACCCTCGGCAAGGGCAAGGCGACCTCCGCGTACCTCGACGTCACCGACGCCGAGGCCGTCGCCGTCCTGTACAAGAGCGTGAGCGCCGAGCACGGGCGGCTCGACCTGGTGTTCAACAACGCCGGCATCGCCGTCGGCGGCCTGGCCGAGGAACTGACCCTCGACCACTGGAACCGCGCGATCGACATCAACCTCAAGGGCGTCGTGCACGGCGTCCACGCCGCCTACCCGATCATGCTGGAGCAGGGCCGCGGACATATCGTCAACACCGCCTCGCTCGCCGGCCTCGTCCCGATGCCGATCGGCATCCCCTACACCGCCACCAAGCACGCCGTCGTGGGCCTGTCCCTCGGCCTGCGCGCCGAGGCGGCCGGACGCGGCGTCAAAGTCAGCGTCGTGTGCCCGAGCTTCGTCGACACCCCGCTGCTCCACAACGTCAACCCGGACCTGCCGGAGACGCCGCTCAGCGGAGACGCCACCGGCGAGATCGCCAAGGCGTCCCCGCGCCTCTACACGGCCGAGAAACTGGCCCGCGACGTCTTGCGCGGCGTCGGCAAGAACCAGGCTCTCATCGTCGCTCCCGCCCACGGCCGCATCGCCTGGCGCGGCGTCCGCCTCAACCCGGGCGCCGCCGTCCGCGTCGCCCAGATAGCCGTCGATCGCATCCGCTCGGGCAAGTGACCATGCGCACCGGGAGCCACTGACCGATCGGCCGTTACGAGGCCGCTGTAGCGCACGGTCCCCGCACGGAGACCGTGCGGGGACCGTGCGGGCTGAACTTCGCGGTGGGCACCGGCCCGCCCGATCGGCCGGCTCAGTCCACGAGTGCACCACCGGACAGGTTGGCGACTGTCCCGGTCATGGCTCCGGCCCGGTCCGAGGCCAGGAACGCGGCCGTCTCTGCGATCTCGGAGAGCGTCGGCAGCCTTTTCAGAAGTGTTCCCTGCACCATTCCGCCGCCTTCGAGGAACTCCTGGACCGACTGCCCGGCCTCTGCCGCGGCTGGTTCGAAGAGCTCCTTGGTGTAGGAACCCGCTGCGGGCGCGTCGATGACGGCGTGGGGGCGGATGCCGATGACCCGGACGTTGCCGGGTGCCAGCTCAGCGGCCAGAAGCCGTGAGAACGCCTCCTTGCCGGCCGAGCTCACGCCGTGCCCCAAGATGCCGCCCACGGCCAGTTTGGCGCCCGGCTCGGACAAGGTCAGGACGACGCCGGGACGCTCGCGGCCCATGTGCCGTGCCACGGCCTTGCTCGTGATGAACAGCGTCCGCAGAAAACCATCGATCGGCCGCATGAACTCCTCAAGCGACAGGTCCGCCAGCAAAGTCCCCTGGTCGTGCATCACGCTCACGGCGTTGAGGGCGATGTCGATGCCGCCCGCCGTCGCCGCGACCTCGTCGGCGTGCTTCTCCACCGCCTGTGAATCGAAAACGTCAACCTGCGCCGTCTCGGCCGTTCCGCCCGCGGCGGCGATATCACGCGCCACGGCGTCGAGCTTCGCCTGCGTCCGGCCGGCGATGAAGACCGTCGCGCCCTCCCGGGCGAATACCCGTGCGATGGCGCCGCCGATGGCGCCCCCGCCGCCATAGATCACGGCGTTCCTGTTCTCAAGCAGCAAGCCACTCATGTTCTGTCCCTAGTTGATTGTTCTTCCATGATTGGTTCATCCGTGATCACCCTGTCTCGGGGGGTCACGAGGATTCCCCGCACCGGGCTGCCGATGGCCGCCACACCCGGTCATCTCGCCGTTGGCCTGTGGCCGCTCGGTGACCTGTCCTCTTGTGCGTCGCGGGTCGGTTCGCGCAGCGCCTTGTCGGGGCGGGGCTCATGACGTCCCTGCCGCCGGGATCTCCCAGGGCGCGATCGGCATGACGGTGCCGGTCTCCAGCAGCGACTTGAGGTTGGCGATGACGGCCGGCCAGCCGCTCGAAATGCGGGTGTGCGCCTGGATGTCGGGCAGGTTCTCGTGGGTGACGGTGAGCCGGACGATGTCGGCGTGCTGTTCGATCAGGAAGGTGACGACCGACGGTCCGTTGGCCCGCTCCTGGTCCGGGGAGTCCTCGAAGGTGACGGTGAGACGGGTGGGTGCCTCCACTTCGAGTACGGTTCCGACGACGTCAACGGTGTCGGAACCGTCGGTGCGGCGGTGCTCCCAAGGTGAGCCGGCCTGCCAGTCGGACACGTTGGCGTGGTGCCAGTACTGCGCGGTCAGGTCGGCGTCGGTGAGTGCCTTCCACACCTGCTCGGCGGTCGCCTGGATGTAGGTGACGTAGACGTAGGTCGGGACGGTGGTTGCGGTCTCGGTGGCGGCGGTCTCGTTCATGGCGAGTTCCTCTGCTCGGTCTCGGATGGTGCTCAGGGCTGCCAGCCGCGGCGCGTCGTAGGCGGCGATCCAGCGCTCCCCGATCTGGTTGATCGGGGCGGGGTTGAGGTAGTGCAGGCGTTCCCGCCCGCGTCGTACGACGACGACGAGGTCGGCCTGCGCCAGCAGGTCGAGGTGCTGGGTCGCCGACTGGCGCGCCATCTCCAGGCTGCTGCAGAGCTCGGTGAGCGTCTGCCCGTTGCGCTGGCGGAGCCGGTCCAGGAGCAGGCGTCGGGTGGAGTCGGCCAAAGCTTTGAACACCAGGTCGAGGGCGTCCTGCTGCTCGTTCATGAACCCATCATGCAGGTATTTACCTGCATATACAAGAGCGACCGCGCAATGAGCATGTCCCTGACCCCCAGCGGACCGTGCCGCCCGCCACCCCTGACCATCCCCGCACGCCACCGGCTGCCCCGCGATCGGCAGCCACAGGCGCAGGTACGGTCCACAAACAGCATCGGACCGATCACGTCGAACTTCACCTGGCGTTTGCCGCACGACGCACTCGCCGTTACCCGCACCGGACCCGCAGGGGCCAATGGACAAGCCCCAGCACTGCACCGCGAACTCATCCCGAGCCCTCACCTCCCGGGCACTCACCCAGCGGCGGCGGAGACGGCCAACGCAACGGGAAAGCTCTCACGAACAGCGCGGCAGCGCCGCCCTCCGCGCCTTCGCTCCCAGTGGTACCGACGGTCTCTGCGCGAGCCTCAACCACCAAGTGGCCACGGGCGCCTTACTGTCACGGGAGGAGACACGAAACACCGGCATAGGCTGGAGCACGTGGAACGCATTCTGGTCAGCTCCTGCCTGGTGGGCCGCCCCGTCCGCTACGACGGCGCGGCCAGGCCGCTGGGTAGCGGACTTTTCGAACGCTGGCGCACCGAGGGCCGTCTCGTCCCCTTCTGCCCGGAGGTGGCGGGCGGCTTGGCCGTCCCCCGCCCACCCGCCGAGATCGTCGGTGGCGACGGACACGCCGTCCTCGACGGGACGGCCCAGATCCGCACGGACGCGGGCGAGGACGTGACAGCCGAGTTCCTTCACGGTGCCGAACTCGCACTCGCGGCCGCCCGGCGCTCCGGTGCCCGTATCGCCCTCCTCAAAGAGAGCAGCCCGTCCTGCGGCAGCCACCGCATCTACGACGGCACCTTCACGGGTACGCCCGTCGCCGGGGACGGTGTCACGACCGCACTTCTCGAACGCGCCGGCATCCGGGTCTTCAGTGAGAACGACCTCACCGCCGTCGATTCCCTCCTGCGAAGCCTGGAGACAACTCCGCCGAGCGAGCCCTTCTCCTCATAGCGGGGGGACCCGAGCCGTCCTCATCCATCTCTCCGAACACATCCGCGCACTGGAGACCATCTGGGCTCTCCAGGACCAAGATCGGTGCCCCCGCGGCGTTGCGACTCGCCCTCACCCGCAAAAGGACACGGCGGTCATCAGGGAGGCTGTGACCGTCGTAAACGCCCTCCGGGACGCGCTCACCGCGCCTATCGGAGGCAGCGCCGGCCTCTCGCAACCGTGAACTCATCCGCACCCTGCAGGCACCGCTCGATCCTTCCGACAGCAACGACCGCATGGCCGAGACTCCGGTGCTCACTGGACATGACTTCTCCGAGGCGCACATGCATGAAGAGACATTGCCTGTCAGAGTCGTGGGCATGTGCAGCGACCAGGTCGTGATTCGCCGAGCCGGTCTATGAACAGCATGACTTCGTCGCCGTCGAGTGGACGGATGGACGCCACAACGAGGAGAACGAGCCCGACATCCGATACGTCTGGCCACCGTAGAAATGAGAAAGGCCCCGCCGGTGTCGGCGGGGCCTTTCTGTAATATGAGTCCGGCGGTGTCCTACTCTCCCACACAGTCTCCCATGCAGTACCATCGGCGCTGAAGGGCTTAACTTCCGGGTTCGGGATGGGACCGGGTGT